>NZ_KV810530.1:0-215827 GCF_001812815.1 Streptococcus sp. HMSC073A12
TATAGTATTTTGAAATTAAATAGCACCACGGGTAATATAACATTATTATATCAAAATTTCGAGCAAAATAAAAAAGAAATGAAGCAGAAAGAGATATTCTCTCACTCCATTCCTTTTCTCAATTTCTCTAGTGTTTCTTGGAAAATAGCTGGCGCTTCTGCTGTAAATTCCATGACTTCTGCCGTCTTAGGATGAGTAAATCCAAGCGTTCTGGCATGTAAAAATTGACCGTGCCCTTTTAGCGTTTTACGTGGTCCATATACTTCATCACCTGCCACTGGGTGACCAATATAAGCCATGTGCACACGAATTTGATGTGTACGACCTGTTTCCAGTTGCAACTCCACCAGCGTATAATTGCCAAAACGTTCTAAAACATGGAAACGTGTAACAGCTGGCTTTCCTTTTGCCGTTACAGCTTGTTTTTTTCTATCTTTTTCACTGCGTCCAATCGGTGCTTCAATAACGCCTCTGTCATTCGGCAGATTACCATGCACAATAGCCCAATACTTCCGCAGGGATTTTTTATCTTTTAATTCCTTAGCAAGCTTGATATGCGCATCATCGTTCTTGGCAATCATCAACAATCCTGATGTATCTTTGTCAATCCGATGGACAATTCCAGGGCGCAAAACACCATTGATACCGGACAAATCCTTGATATGGTACATCAGCGCATTGACCAGTGTTCCGCTCGTATGCCCCGCACTTGGATGCACCACCATACCTTGAGCCTTGTTCACCACTGCGACATCTTCATCCTGATAAACAATATCTAGCGGCAGATTTTCTGCAACATACTCCAGCGCTTCTGGTTCGGACAATTCATAAGTAATCACATCACCTGCCTTGACAGCATACTTTGCTTTCTTGACTTGCCCGTTGACTAAGATTTGCCCATTTTTGATTTGTTCATTGGCATGGCTGCGGGATAATGGTGTCAAATCAGCAACCGCCTTGTCCAACCGTACACCGCCAATCTCTACTTTAACTTGCATTGCCCTCTTCCTTTAACATCATCACTATCAGTACAAGCACACCAATCGTCAGATAACTATCCGCAACATTAAAAATTGCAAAATTGATAAAATCAAGCTGAAACATATCCACAACAAAACCTTGGCGCATGCGGTCAATAAAATTTCCAATTCCACCTGCAATAATTAAACTCAAAGCAGACAGCAGCCAGACAGAACCTTTGATGTGCTTGCTCAAATACCAGATAGCAGCGCCAATCACCACTAAAGTAATTACCGCAAACAACCATTGCTGGTTCTCCAGAATTGAAAATGCCGCTCCTGTATTTCGCAAATAAGTCAAACTCAAAATCTTTGGAATGAAAGGCTTCACTCCGCCTAATTGAATGTTTTTGACAATTTCAAACTTGACCCATTGATCCAGCGCAATCAAAGCCACAATCACAATCGGCACGGTCACTTTTCGTTTCATTTTTTACCTCTTTTTGCAAAATATTCTTCCATAACAGCAACAAAAGCTGCACCGACTGGTGAAAGCTCTACTTCTTCGCGTTTAACATAAACCATGCGATTTTCCAAGTTGTCTTGTAATCGAATCACCGTAATGCCGTTTACGCTATTACTATCCAAAAATCCAGATCCTGTTGCATAAGCATCTGTCCGCTCTAAAATACCATTTAAAGTGGCACGATCCATCACATTAAACATCTGCGAACTGGCGCTGGTGTCCACGAAATTCTCTGAATAATAGAGATATTCGTCCTTTTCCTGTGTAAAACGAACCGTCGGCAAATCTGCCAAATCTTCCATAGTAAGCTCCTCTTTCCCAGCTAAGGGGTGATCCGCCCGCAGATAAATGTGTGTCTGAAAAGGAATCAAATCTACCACTTCCAGCCCCAATTTATCCATCCGCTGCATCATTCCCTTGGTATTTTGATTGTTCAGATAGATAATGCCAATCTCGCTGTGTCCTTGTGCAACTTCGTTTAAAATCTGCACCGTTGTAGATTCAAAAATTCGGAAATTCTTACCTTTTGGATAGCGTTTAGCAAATTCTGTTATCAGAGGCGGCAAGAAATCATAATGCTGGCTCGCAATGGAAAATTCTGCTTTTTCTTCCTCTGGATTGGCATACTGATTTTGAAAGACATCAAATCCTTTAACCAATTCTTGAGCTTTTTCGTAAAATTCCATCCCTCGACGTGTCAGAAATGTACCGCTACTCGTTCTGCGAAATACTTTAAAACCCAGTTCTTTTTCTAATTCTCGAACCGCAATGGACAAACTAGGCTGGCTGACATACATTTTCTCAGCGGCTTCACGAAAGGTGCCACTATTGGCAATGGCTACAACATAGCGCAGTTGTTGAATATTCATCCTTTTATCCTCTTTCAAGTGTTTTATCATTATACCATAAATCAAGGCATAACTAAACCTTCATACACCCATGAAATCCAGTCGTCGCTTCTTTCATATCTTCCTAATAAAGCAGATAAAACAAGTTGTTTTTGGCTGCTACAAGTGACATTCAAGTTCTTTCACTCATGTAGTGGCTTATCTCATCAGCTGTCAATTTTCGCACTTCTGTATTGGGATACTCTTTGTATTCATGAACGGTAAAAACAGGTGTCAGCAATGGGCATGTTTTATCCTTATTCTTTTTTAAAAATATTTGTAAATCTTCTTTTGCCGCAAAAATTTTATAAGACAGCCTTCCCTTGCTATTTTCTATTTCATAAATACCGCATGGCTTTTTCATCGTATAATCAGCGGTTCGCAAGTATAGCTTTGAGATTTCTAAGGATTTAAACGGAAAATGCCACCTTTGCAATCCTCTCTTTGGGTCTTTTTCAATGCAGATACACCGCCCACATGTTCCGCAAATATACTGCCTGTGGTGTTGCAAACAATCCAAAGGATTCAGTAAAGGCGTTCTTCTACTTTCCCTAGAATAACATTCTTGACACATGTTTCCCTCCTGTTACTGACCGACATAGACGGCTTCTATCATGGTGAACATCCAAGTTTGACACAAACCATTCACATCATACCTCCCCATTATATCATAAAGAAAGAGCGAGAACTTTGACAAAGAGGTCTATTCAAGATATAATGTAAAAAAATAAACAGAGGACAAGGACATGGCAAATTCAAAGCTTATTACGCGGCTGAAACGCTCTGAAGGACAACTGCGCGGCATTCAAAAAATGATAGGAGAAGAGCGTGACTGTTCGGACATTATCACCCAATTAACCGCTGTGCGCTCTAGTGTCGAGCGGGTCATTGAGTTGATGATTACCGAAAATCTCACCGAATGTCTCGACCACCCTTTAGACGATCCCGAAGCTCAAAAAGAGCGACTAGAAAAAGCCGTCCAATACCTTATCAAACGAAAATAACCTCAGCAGGCGACGAAAACTGCTGAGGTTTGTTTATTTACGGTACACAATATAAGAGATGATTCCAACTATTACTTTTTTAGAAAAATAGAACTGCACAATGGGCAAAAGCAGCTCTTAAAGGAGTGGTCGCCCAGCGGACAAAGTGAACCTGTTTCTAGGCAAGTCGTCAGCCCGGCGGACAGAGCAAACTTGTTTCTAAGCAAACCATCCGCTCGGCGGACGGAGTGAACTTATTTCTAGGCAAGTCGTCAGCCCGACGGACAGAGCAAACTTGTTTCTAGGCAAGCTGTCAGCCCGGCGGACGGAGTGAATTACTTTTAGGACAGATTATCGACCCGGTCGACGAGGTGAACTGCTTTTAGGACAGACTAGCGACCCGGTCGACGGAGTGGACTGCTTTTGGGACAGACTAGCGACCCAGTCGACGGAATGAACTGCTTTTGGGGGCAGGTTGCCAACCATTGAAAGAAAAGTCCTCCTCAATATGGTATAATAAGAGTAATAAAACAAATCAAAGGAGGCAAGTAAAATGGACTTATACGCAAAAGTAGAAGAAACCTTAAACAAGTTAAACATTCCATTTGAAATCGTGGAACACGAACCGGCACTTACGACCGAGCAGGCAGACAGCTTTATCGAAGGCATTGAAGGCGTCCGCACCAAAACGATGTTTCTCACTAACAAGAAGAAAACCGCCTACTACTTGCTCATTATGGACGACAAAAAACGCTTGGACATGGACTTGTTTAAAGAACTGGTAAAAGCCAATAGAATCCGCATGGCATCCG
The DNA here is from genome assembly GCF_001812815.1 of Streptococcus sp. HMSC073A12. Lineage (NCBI taxonomy): Bacteria > Bacillati > Bacillota > Bacilli > Lactobacillales > Streptococcaceae > Streptococcus > Streptococcus sp. HMSC073A12. The sequence continues at coordinate 4,168 of NZ_KV810530.1, forward strand.
CTGACAGTCTGTTTGAAAAAATGATGTTGCCAGCAGGTGTTGTTTCTCCATTTGGATTGTTAAACAATGCCGACAAAGACATTCAAGTTTATTTTGACAAAGAAATCATGTCGGAAAAACGAATGAGTTTTCACCCCAATACCAATGAAAAAACACTCTTTTTAGACACAACGGACTTACTCAAATTCCTAGAAGCTATTGGTTATGATCCACATATTATTGAGTTATAGGTTGGACAAAAACTCAATTTCTAGTCAAAATGAAGCAATGAACAAGAAAAAGCTTAAAATCAACGTTTTTGATAACTTGATTTTAAGCTTTTTACTATTTTTGAAAGGTTTTTATTCAGTTTATTTTCTCTTTCCTTATTCCACCTCGCCATGCCAGAAATTCATGCCCCCAGCTACATTGGTTACATCAAATCCTTGCGCACTTAAAAACTGACACGCAGCCGCAGAACGTGCACCAGATTAACAGATGACATAGTATTTCTCCTGCTGGCTCAGTTGTTTGTAGCCCGTCTCAAAAGTGCTTAATGGCAGATTTTGTGCTGTCGGAACGTGCCCTGACACGAACTCATAAACCTCTCGCACATCAATAATGGACAGCTTTTCTGCTTGGTATTTCTTATAAAATTCAGACATAGTGATATTAATTTCCATATTCTACTCCCTCTGGTTTCACCATTTTATACAAGGCAAAAGCGCCGTCTAGGTTCTTAACAGAAAATCCTGCTTGTTTAAGAATGCGCTCGGCAATATAGCTGCGAAGTCCACTATGACAGCTCACGATGTAGTCCTGCGACTTGTCTAGCTCTCCTAAACGCTCACGCAATTCATTTAAAGGAATGTGAACCGTATCCACTTTCAAACGACCTTGTTGAAGCTCACTGGCCGTCCGCACATCTAGGAACTTCTTACCAGCAGCTAGTTCATCTTCCAATTCATACCACTGGATATTGTCGCTCAAACCTTCTACTAAGTTTAAGGCTGCATATCCCAGCATATTGACCGGATCTTTAGCAGAGCCAAACGGTGGCGCATAGGTAATTCCAACTCTGGCAAGTCAAAAATGGTTAGATTACCTTTGATAGCCGTTGCCAAAATATCAATCCGCTTATCAACGCCTTTTTTCCCAACACCTTGTGCACCATAAATTTTGCCACTTGTTGGCTCAAAGAGGAGTTTCAAGGTCACATCAGTCGCACCCGGATAGTAGCCAGCATGATCCTTACCACTGACATGAATAACTTGATAAGGCAGGCCATTCATACGAAGAATGCGCTCGCTCAACCCTGTCGAAGCAGCCGTCATGTCAAATGCCCGAACGATAGCTGTACCAATGCTACCTTTATTCTTGCAAGCTACCCCAGCAATCACGTCCGCCACTTGGCGACCTTGACGATTGGCAAGCGAAGCCAATGAAATCAGCGCGTCTTCTCCTGTAATCTCTTGCTTAACCACAATCGCATCACCGACTGCATAAATATCAGGTTGATTGGTTTCGTAACGCTCATTGACTAAGATACCGCCACGCAGTCCCAGTTCAATACCTGCTGCCTGTGCCAAAGCATTCTCCGGTTGCACCCCGACAGATAAAATGGTCACATCAGAAACAATTTTTTGCCCATTCTCCAGTACAATGACCTTTCCCTTGTCCTCAAACCGCGTAGCAGACTGAGAAGTAATTACTTGAATACCGTTTTTCAACAATTCAGCTTGAACAAAAGCAGCCATTTCTTCATCAAGCGGTGGCAAAACATGCGGTGCTTTTTCAACAATCGTCACCTTCAAACCGCGCCTCCGAAGATTTTCTGCCATTTCAAGACCAATGAATCCGGCCCCAATCACCACAGCTTCTTTTGGCTGTTTCTCCAAAGCTAACATAATCTCATCTAGGTCAGGAACATTGCGCAAAGTATAGGTGTTTTCGGCTGTTTCCAAACCGTCAATCGGAGGCACAAAAGGCTTTGCTCCCGGAGACAAAATCAGCCTGTCGTAACTCTCTGTAAACTCTTTTCCATCATGCCGAACCGTCACTGTATGTTGATCTGGTGAGATAGCCGTCACTTCATGAAAAGGACGAACATCTAGATGAAAGCGTGCCTTTAAACTCTCAGGCGTTTGCACTAACAAATCTTCCCGATTAGCAATTTCTCCAGAAACATAGTAAGGCAGACCACAGTTCGCAAAGGAAACGAATGGTCCCTTTTCAAAAATAATAATCTCAGCGTCTTCTTTTAGCCGTCTTAAACGCGTCGCTGCAGACATTCCACCTGCAACTCCACCAACAATGATAATTTTCATTCAACTTCCTCCTTTATCACTTTTAAACAACTTTTCCGGTCCAAGCACTCATACCGCCTTGAACATTGACAACATCGTAGCCTTTTTTCTTTAGCTTTTTGGCTGCCATTTTGCTCCGCACATCGGAATGGCAAATGACATACAGTGTTTCATTTGTTGCTAGCGTGTATCTTGCGATTTCATTGAGTGGGACATTCTTTGCGCCTTTGATATGACCACGCCGATATTCAGACGGTGTTCGTACATCTAGCAGTTGAATCTTCTCTTTTAATTTTTGTTCCAATTCACTTGTAGAAATACTATCTATTTTCGTAAATAAGTGAAACATAAGCACCTCCGTTTATACCCTTGCGGGGTATATTAAACCATGAAGCTTTTTCTTTTGTCAAGAATCTTGTTTCAATATTTTTATAAAAAAAGAAGCCCCACAAATCAACCACATTAGGTTGCTTGTGAAGCTTATCCTTTCTATCGAATGATTCAACCTTTAGATCACTTTTATATGTTTACAAAAGGTTCATCAATCCTCTTTTTTACAACGACCAACTAAACCCAAAGCTGATAAAAGTAAACCGATACCTGTCAGCATTGTAAAAGTTGAACCATCTTGTACATCACCTGTGCTTGGCAAAAACTTTTCTTTCGCTGGAGCTAGTTTGGTCGGAGGTGTTTGTACAACCGTCAAAGTTGGAGGTGCTGGTTTGTCCGAGACTGACGGAACTACTGGAGGTGTTGGCTTGTCTGGAGTCACTGGATTCGCAGTGTAATGCACATCTTTGACAATGTTTTCTTGAGTAACGGCTTCTGATGGAACCGTCTCAATGTCAACACTGTAGCCCGGAATCACTGGTGATGGCACAGCATCATAGTTGGCTTTATCGCTTGTCCAAGCTGTGGCAGAAACTTCTGTGCCTGTGATTTTATCTTTGGTTACTGTACGAGTCCAAGTCGCTGTTTGCACCTTGTCTTCTGGTGTCTGGTCACCGGCACCGTGGTAACGAACAGTCAAGTTTACATCCTTGCTTTCTTGGATATCAGTGATACCATGCTTCAAGTGAACAACTACATTTTGATCGTGGCTACTGTCAAGGTCAAACTTAGCTGGAAGCTGGTCTTTCGAAACCAATTCATAACCTTGAGCTAGATAAGCATTCACCATTAAATCATATTTTTCTCGGGCACTAGCTGAAAGAGGAGTATCAGAGCCTCCGCTGGTAAGTACTTCCTTATCTTTCAGCGTTTTTTGAGCAGTGTCGTCAATGATGGTATAGGTTACTTTTTGCTTATCTGCTTTATAGGTAACCGTTTCTTCAATATCTGCGCTATCTCCCGTAATCTGTTCAACGGCTGCTACAGTTGCCTTATCTGGTGTATAACCATCAACCTTTGGAGAAACTACCTCTGGGAAGGTTCTGGTAGACGGGATCCAAGAATACTTACGGACAATCTTATTAGTCACCAGATCCTTTTTGATAAGCCGGACAAAGTCCAGAATCTGAACCGTCGTATCCGCTGCCTCTGTGTTATCTTCGTAAACATACTTGATGGTCTCATAGACAGTCCTTCTGTCTTCAACTAAATCCATCTTATGACGTAGATGAACTTCAAAGGTTTGAAGATTTTCATTATAGGTTACACCAGTTGCTGGATAACCATCTGAAACGAGTTCATAATTTCGATCAGTATACGTCTTAATGGTTTCAGCTGTTCGATAAGGATCAGTCCGCCCATAACGTCCATTCAGATTCTTCGTTTCAAGCGTTTCTCCTGTTGTGTCATCGATATAAGTTACCTTTGCACTAGCTGGATTAGCTTTGTAAACAACTGTCTTTTCGATATTGTAACTGTTAGCCGTAATATTGTCAACTGCTGGAACCTCCGCCAAATCTGGAGTGTAACCTTTGATTGTTGGTGATGTTACGGCCACAAAACTTGTTCCATTTTCCGCTGTCCAATCACCAGTTGTAACATTTGTAACAAGGTCAGTTGTTGCTGTTCTAGTGAAATCTAATGTAGCAACATAGGTTGGTTTTGCTTCTGTACCATTTTCATAGACATATCTGATAGTCTCTTTGACAGTTCTCTTTTGAGTTTCAGTTTTTGTCTTATGTTTTAAATGAACCTCAAATGTTTGAAGTTTATCATTATATTTTACACCTGTTGGTGGATACTCATCTTTAACCAGTTCATAATTTTGATCTGTATACTTTTTAATAGTTTCGGTTGTTCTATATGAATCAGTAGTGTTGTAGTCGCCAGTCAATTCTTTTGTTTCAAGAACTTTATTTCCATCAGTATCATCAATATACGTTACTTTTGCATTAGATTTATTTACAGCGTATACATAGTAAAAATCTTGATCGTTATTTTCAAAAGCTATGGACTGACTAGTAGTAAGCTGTTTTCCTGATATTGAAGTAATAGGATTCTGTGTCGTTACAAGAGTATATCCTGCAATCGTTTTCGGAGTAGCCTTATAATCTGGTGATTTAGGAACACTCCCCCCTGCTGGGAAACCAAATTGATAATCTTGTGTTTCTATTTCTTTACCTGTAGTATCTACATAGTGTATTGTAATCTTTTTTTGACCTTCTGCACGTGCATTTGATGGAGTTGTTGCGGCAGAAATCGTTTCTTCTTTAAGCTTAGTTACATTACCATTGTCATCAACGTTATAACTATAACTTCTTGACTCATTCGTTATAGTATTCTTAATTGAGGAATCTGCAAAAGTAATTCGTGTTGAATGTCCAGTTCCTTGAATGACACTAGCATCCTTTAAAATAGCACTAACTTTTTTATTGACTTCTTCTGTTCTGTTGATTTCCTGATACTTATCTCCCATTTGAGCATAATCATCAGTTGGCCAAATTTCATGATAGGTAGTTGCACCCTCACCTATCATTTTCCCTAAATTGATGGCAACTGTATAAGTTCCATCTCCATTATCAATAACAACTGAAGAATTTTTGCCTGCTTGCTTTAATGCTTTAAGAAGAGTATCATTTGTTGAATTTGCAGGTAGATCTATTAACTTATTATCTGGATCTGACTTTATACTAATAGAGCTAGGAGTATCTCCTTTAACAAGATACTTCCCATCTTCGCTAATAGCTAAGGTAGAAGTATATCTTTTCGGATCAGGTTTGATACTAATAATTTTCGATCCATTATCTGGTTTTATACGGTAAATAGAAATGATATCTCCTTGAGGAATCCCTGTTTGTCCAGGATTTTTGCCATCGCTAGATAATAGATTATTATAATAGTTAGCATCACCAGTTGAAGTACCTAATTTTATTGAATCAGCTTTATCACTACTAGCGCTATTATAAACTGCAAAAGGAGCCTGTGCTTTTTCAAACGTCCTAGGCTGAGGTTTAAACGTAAATGTATTCCCATTTATTTCTAAAACAATATTTTCATAACTTGATTTTGCTGTAAATTTTCCAATAGTTGCTGCTTTTTGAGTAATTTCAACAATTTTTTGTCCTTCAAATTGATTATTTAAAGTAATCACATAAGCAAGATTATTTGGATCAGAATGTTCAAATTTAATTGTTCCAACACCGTTTATTGGTTCCTCTGTTCCTGAACCAAGATTAGAGTAGTACGCTCTATAAGCATTGTTTACCAATTTAACTGGAATGCGAATCTTTGTACCAGCCTTTAGAGTCCCATCTTGAGTCAGAGTAAATTTCATATAAATTTGCTCAAATGCTATTTCTTGATTGGATAAAGTTTTTTCATCCCCAGAACTCATAGTTGTTCCATCTTTTGTTGTAACAGTCACTTTGAAATCTGAAATCTGAGAAAGAGCTTCTGTCACACTTCTGCGACTGCGAGCTGCTCTTGTTTGAGGTGCTGTATTCGTTTCTTCTGTCTTCGGAGTTGTTTCTGATTGAGACGGAGTTGGAGATGGTTTAGAAGATTCTTCTTCCGTTGATGAGCTATTGCTGCTTGATGGAGATGAATCTTCTGATAACGTGCTTTCTGTACTTGAGCTTTGAAGTCCTGAAACAGATTGAGCCGCATCCATTATTTCATTTTCTGATACTGAAGAACTACTGACTGAAGAAGCATCTTCTGATATTGGAGTTGGAACAACAGCTTTTTCAGTTTCCGTTTTCTCTGATGAATCTGAAACACTAGTAACTTGACTGTTCATACTACTCTGCTCATCAGCTTGAACCGTCTGACTTCCTCCCACAATTCCATACATTGCTAAAGTGGCTATCGCAACGGAAACAAGACCCACGCTTTTCTTCCGTAAAGAAAATTTATCACGTTTTCCATTATAAAGTTTAAAACTTTTAACTTAGTATATTCCTTCCATAGTAAAATATCTATATAATTTTTATCTGATGGGTAAAGTTGAGAATAAAAAACCATTACCCATTCCTAAAAATTGAATAAACCTACAATATATATTATACTTTGATAACTGTAATTATTCAACTAATATGATACTAAAATACATAAAAAACACATGTGAAATGTACTTAAAATAAAGATAGCTGCAAAATTGTTTACAGCTATCTTATAATGAGATGAAGATTGTTCGTTTTATCTACATTTCTTTTGTTGTTTTCAAATTATCATTTCCAAAAGAAAGACCCGTACCATGAGGTAGGGACTTTCAATTCTTATTTCGCAATTGGGTAAACAGAAACTTGTTTTTTATCGCGACCTTTGCGTTCAAAGCGTACAACGCCTTCAACTTTTGCAAACAAAGTGTCATCTCCACCGCGTCCAACGTTGACACCTGGATAGATGTGAGTACCGCGTTGACGGTAAAGAATAGATCCACCAGTTACAGTTTGTCCGTCAGCTGCTTTAGCTCCAAGACGTTTTGCTTGTGAATCACGTCCGTTAGATGTAGAACCTCCACCTTTTTTATGAGCGAAAAGTTGCAGGTTCGCAAGATTCATTTTCAACATAATGTTTTTCCTCCGTGTTAGTTTTCTGTGATAACTCTTGTCTGGACGAACTCAGCTGAGTCCTCCGATAAGTTTGCCATACCCAAGAAGAATGATTCAAAGAAAAGTTGAGTCATTTCTCTTTGGTGAGATGGAATATCTGTAGGAATCTCTACCCGTAAGAATCCACCTTCTTCTTCGTTTAATTCTAAGATTGGTTCATAGCCTGCGAATTTTTCAATCGAATTGATGAAATTTATGGCAAGCGTAGAAACCGACGCACACACGACATCAAAGCCGTATTCGCCACTTTCGGCGTGTCCAGTAATTTCTGCACTCCTCAGCTCACCATCCTCGGCTCGTTCAAAGACTGCTTGTATCATGTGCTCTCCTTAAAAATTAAGCGTTGATTGCATTGATGACAACCTTAGTATATGGTTGACGGTGACCTTGTTTACGATGGCTACCTTTTTTAGGTTTGTACTTGTAAGTAACAACTTTCTTTTGTTTTCCTTGTTTTTCAACAGTTCCAACAACAGTAGCTCCAGAAACAAGCGGAGTTCCGACAATAGTGTTTTCACCACCAACAAGAACAACTTCGTCAAATGTTACATCTTGACCAGCTTCAACGTCTAATTTTTCAACGTAAATTGCTTGACCAACTTCAACTTTAACTTGTTTGCCGCCAGTTTTAATGATTGCGTATGTGCTCATTATGCACCTCCTATGAATTTTACGGGTTTCCCCTAATTTTGTGAAGACTCGCCTAGCATCGTGGGACGAACCACTTATGACGATGTTCGAGCGGTTGCACAGGCTGTGCATAGTCAACTCTCTAAGTATAGCATTTCTAGAATTATTTGACAAGTATTTTTTATCAAAAGACTAACTCAGTAGCTTTTAGTAATTTTTAATAATTTCCCAGAATAACTTCCAATCTCAAAATCCGTTCTTATTACAACAATCCCTCAATCATTTCATCCACCTCGTCTGTTTCTGCTTCTGGTGTAATTTCAGTAATGATGATACCAGCAACAGCACGTTCCACTAAAGCATCTACATCCATACGTGCTTCGTATTGCTCTGCATTTTTTATCTTTGGATTGGTTTTCGGACGATCTGGGGCAAAAATGGTACAGCAATCTTCAAAGGGCTGAATTGAGATATTAAAGGTATCAATCTTTTCAGCAATGTCAATGATTTCCAGCTTATCCATGGTCACAACTGGGCGAATAATGGGAGTGTTGGTGACAGCATTAATCGCTTGCATACTCTCTAGCGTTTGGCTAGCAACTTGACCAAGACTTTCTCCGTTGATGATAACGAGCCCACCACGTTCTTCACGAATGCGATCTGTAATGCGCATCATAAAGCGTCGAGTTAGGGTCATCAGATAAGCTTCTGGTGCTTTTGCTTTAATTTCTTCTTGAATTTCCGTGAATGGCACTTCAATAAATTGAATACTGCCACCAAATTTGGTTAATTTGCGCGTCAAATCTTGCGCCTTTTTGAGAGCACCGGGACTTGTATAAGGGGGGCTAGCAAAATGCACCGCTTCAATATCCACCCCGCGTTTTAGAGCTAGATAGCCTGCAACGGGTGAATCAATCCCACCCGACAACATCAGCATGCCTTTTCCAGATGTTCCGACAGGAAGACCACCTGCTCCACGAATCGTTTCATAGGACAGATAGGCTGCTTCTTCGCGGATTTCTACTTGCAGTGTAATATCTGGCGCTTTCATCTTGACTTGAACATGTGGAATCGCATCAAAGACCGCATTCCCCAAGGCCTGGTTCAATTCACGACTATCCAATTCAAAATTGTGGTCACTGCGTTTGCTGGCAATCTTGAAAGTCATCCCCTCTTTATAAATTTCTTTCATAATTGTCTGCACCGCTTCAACCAAAGAAGGAACTGATTTTTCAATCTTATAAGACGGAGAGAAATTTTGAATCCCAAAAATTTGTTTAAGCGATTCTGCAACAGGTTGATAGTCCGTTCCGTGAAGATAGACATGTGCACGATCTCGGTCTGCTTTCACATGCACATCTGGGTAAACAGAGAGGACTGCTTGCATATTGCGTTTCAATTTGTTAATAAAACGCATGCGATTTTTTCCTTTGGTTGAAAGCTCGCCGTAACGAACCATAATTTCTGAATATTGCATTGTTTACCTTACTTTTCTAGTTTTTTCATAAATGAGTTTAAACGTTGTCAGGAATTGCTCAATCTGACTCATGTCATTATCGGCATCCAGACTAATTCGCACAGCCGTTTGAGCTAGGGATTTTTCAACACCCATAGCTATTAATGTTCCAGCTGGTTTGCCAGCTTTAGAGGAACAAGCACTCGTAGTAGATATATAAATGTCATACTCTTCAAAAGCATGAACCACTACTTCACCTCGTACGCCTTTAATTCCAAAAGTCAGGATATGGGGCGCAAACTCATCTATTCCTGAAAAAATCGTCACATCAGGGTATTTCGCTAGCTCTTCTAGGATAATCTCTTTCATTTTTGCGGTTCGTGTGGTGAAAGTTTCCAAATTTTCCATAGATATGCGCAAGGCTTTTGCAGTTGCTGCAATACCCGCCAAATTTTCAGTCGTAGAACGCTTGTCTGATTCTTGACCGCCACCATTCAACAGCGGACTGATTTTCTTACCAGACTTGATATAGACAAAACCAACACCCCGTAAGCCATGAAATTTATGACTGGAAAATGTTGCAAAGTCTACGCGATCAGTTAAATAATTTTCCGTTGGAATCTTGGCCATGGCTTGAACCGCATCCACATGAAAAGAAATAGTTGGCTTGTCCGCTAAAAGTTCTGAAATAGCTGCAATTGGTTGAACAGAGCCGATTTCATTGTTGACCGCCATAACTGAAATTAAAGTCGTATCCGATCGGATAAGGGTAGCTAATTTTTCAACATCTACAAAACCTTTTTTATCAACAGGCGCAAAGTCCACTTCAAAGCCTTGCTGCATCAGCCAGAGAGCGGATTCTTTCACTGCTGGATGCTCAATAGCAGACACAATGATATGCTTGCCATAACGCGCTTTTTCAAAAGCCACACCCTTGATAACCCAATTATCGCCTTCCGTCCCGCCAGACGTAAAGAAAATCTCTTGAGAGGATTTACCGAGAAGCTCCGCAATTTGCCTGCGAGATGCATCTAACAAGCGGGTCGCCTGATTGCCCAAACTGTGGAGACTAGAAGGATTTCCCCAAATTTTAGAAGCAACTTCTGTATAGCTAGCCAAAGCCTCTGGGTAAGGCTTGGTTGTTGCTGAATTGTCAAAATAAATCATCTTAAACCTCTCCATTTCAATACTCCTATTGTAACACGAAAAAGAAATGGGGACAACAGCAAAACTTGAAATGAAAAGGCCCTCCAAGTTTTGGCTTGGAGAGCCGTAAAGGTTAATCATAAAATTCATGCAAGAGAGCAGATAGTTCCTGTTGTTGTTCGATGAGGCTTTGCCCGATTGTCGTTGATTTTATCAAAGTTCGCTCACGGACATGCTCAATCACTTTCTTCAAGGATGAGAGATCCACAGCCTTCTCAATCATTTTTTGCACATTTTGAAAAGGTTGGTGTGTGACAATTTGAAAACCATATGAATTATTGAGCAAGGAATAACCAGCAATACCCGTTTTCTTTTGATAGGCTTCACACAACCCACCGTCAATGACAAATAGCATGCCTTCTCCTCGGATTGGAGATTCGCCTTTCAATGTTTTTACAGGTGTATGCCCATTTACAATCCTAGAATCTTCAGAAAAGAGACCGAATTCTTCCAAAATCAACTTGCAAATCTTAGCAGAATTCCGATAGGAGAAATAGGGATTTTCCTTTTCAACGTGCGTTTCCTTATCCTCAATAAAATAACGTTCTAGGGTGGTCATCTTGTCCTTGCCAAACAAGGGAGATAGTTTTCCATTCCAACAGTACCAGATAAGATCCGTTGAGAAATCGTTCTGAATTTCTGGATTTTTAGAACTTTCCCGAATATGGTATTCAAAAAAGTCGAGCAATTCTTTACCAGCATAGCGGATTTCATTGATCTGTAAGGGTTGAAATTCTCCTGACGCTTCTAGAGGAATACAGCCATGAAATAGGAGATGATTATTATAAATCTTATACATGGAGCCCTTCTTCATCAGAAAAGAGATGTGGTTCTTGAGCTGAAGAGAATGTTGGAAAGAATCCAGCAAGCTAGCAACCACTTCTTCTTCCTCGGCTATCAGCTGATCTGGATGTTGAGGATTGATTGTTTGAAAGCAAGTATTAGCTAAAAAATACTTCTTTTCTCCAACTAGAATACTTTCTTCCCAATAATCAATCTTATCAAGAGTAAGATGTTGAGCCATATCAAACTCCTGTCGCCTTTTAATCAGTTGATTTTCCAATTTAAACTGAATGATTGCTAGTGCTTGGTGAACCTTTTCCAGCTGGAGGATTTCTTTAGGAGAATAGCTATCGCTTCTTTTTCCTAATTTTGGTTTGAACTTTGCATTTTCCGAATAAGTCTTTTCAGCAAAGAGGACGAGTGGTCTTAGATTAAGACCATAAGCTCGCTCAATATCGTAAAGATACCCGTACCTAGCAGCTATTCGTAAGAGAATGAGTAGACATTCTTTTGAGCCGAAGAAAGCCCCCATCCAGATAATGTCGTGGTTACCCCACTGAATATCAACAGAATGATAAGCTATGATTTCATTCATTACTTTATCTGCGGCTGCCCCACGGTCAAAAATATCACCAACTATGTGAAGATGATCAATGATTAACTGCCGAATGACCTTTGCTAATGCCGAAATAAACTGACTTGCCTCGCCTAGATCAATCAAATAGTTCTGAATCGTTTCAAAATAAATATTGCTATCCGGCAGATTGCGATCTGTATAGAGCAATTCTTCAATCACATAAGCATATTGTGGTGGCAACGCCTTTCTCACTTTGGAACGAGTGTATTTTGCTGCCACAAAAGTTAGCAAAGTCAACAAGTTTTGAATAATTTCTCCATACCAACTCTTGTCTTTCAAAGGATAAAGAAAACCATCACTCAAAACTTCCTGAGGGTAAGCAATTAACAAGGTCAGCTTGTCTTTTTCCGATTTTGATAAATCCTCTCTAAAGCAGTCATTGATTTTTTCATTCAGATTCCCCGCACAGGTTCTTAAGATGTAGTCAAAAGCCTCAAACTCACCGTGAATATCGCTAAGATACAATTCTGTCCCTTTTGGCAAATTTAAAATAGCTTCCAGATTGATTAACTCTGTAATGACTTTTTGCTTGGAATCAAACTCTTTTAATAAAATTCGTTTGTATTGTTCCATTCGTTCACCTCGTTTAAATACAGCACCTTAGGACTTTAATTCTTATTTTGAAGCCAGAGATTTTAAATGTTCTTCAATGATGCAAGCCGTTTCTTCAATAGATTTATCTGTCATATTGATAACATGTGCTTGATATTTTTGAAATACTTTTTTAGAATAATCCAATTCTTCATAAATTTTTTCTACATCTGTATAGCTTGTAGCTTGTGTCAAACCGAGCGCATCCAAACGGTTACTTCTTACTTTGACCAATTTATCCGGTTCACAAACCAGCCCAATCATTCTTCTTCTATCTACTTTATCCAAGATTTGCGGTAGCGGAACCTCTGGAATCAAGGGAAGATTGGACACTTTGTAACCTTTATTGGCTAAATAGATACTGAGCGGAGTCTTGGAAGTTCGAGAAACTCCTAGAATCACAAGATCTGACTCCAAAAATCCTTGCGGGTTCTTGCCATCATCATATTTAACAGCAAATTCAATAGCTGAAATTTTATTGAAATATTCCGTGTCCAAACGGTGCAGAACTCCCGGAACTTCAATCGGTTGCGTGCCTGTTTTTTCTTTGATGATTTCAAAAAATGGATTCATCAAATCCAGATAAGACAAATGATTGACTCTGCTAAATTCCCTCGCAGTTGCTGCCAAATGACTGTCTACTAAGGTACTAATCACAACTGCGTCATCTTTGATAGCGTCCTGCAAAATATCCAACAATTCAGACTCCTTATTTATAAAAGGGAAACGATAGCTATTATTAAAAATCAAATCTGGGTATTGAGCCATAACGGCTGACAGTAATTTTTGGGATGTTCCTCCCAAAGAATCAGAAATAGCGTAAATGGTAATCTCTTGTTTCATGAAAACTCCTTTTTTATCTATTCACTTCTGCATTTCTAGCTTCTTGGATAATAAAGTCCAACAAGGCTGACTTCGTAATTGTTCCGATAATATGACCTTCATTTTGCTCCTCCACAACAGGCAAGGAATCAATGGCAAAATCCTGCAAAAGTGCCGCAGCTTCAAGGATATTCAAATCTTTATGGCAGGTTTTTATATGCGGCATTCTGGTCATGCAAACGGCTACCGGTGTCACATCAATATTGGCATTGAGCGCTGCTCTTAACAAATCCTTTCGCGACAAAATACCTAGTAGCTGCTTTTTTTCATCTATCACATAGAGAACATCTGCATCATACATAAATAAAGTAATAATGGCATCTTGAATAAACGAATCGTGCGCCACCAATACTGGTGATGTCATGACATCTTCAACTTTCTTCTGAAAAGTATCAAAGAAAAAGAGCATTTCCAAATCCGAACCAGCATAAGTGTAGCCAACTTTCGGACTTGCTTTTAAAATCCCTACTAAGGTTAGAAAGGATAAATCTGAGCGCAAAGTTGCCCTAGACACATCTAACAGTTCTGAGATTTTTTCACCGCTAATCGGTTGATCTTTCTTTACAATCTCAACGATCTCTTTTTGTCGTTTTGTTAATTTCAACTGTTACTCCTTTTAAAAACTTCAATCTTTAATAATCATCATTATGTGTCATATTATAACAAATAGATTCTGATTGTCAATGATTTATGACTGATTCTTTTCTGTTGACAAACATATATGATGTATATTACAATGTATTTGTCTTTTATTATGACATATATTTAATAAATTGGAGGCAAAAATGGATAAATGGATTTATTCTTTTGAAGAAGGACGCGCTGAAGACAAGGCACTACTAGGTGGTAAGGGTGCCAATTTGGCAGAAATGACCCATTTGGAGCTGCCTGTACCTGAGGGATTCACAATTACAACTCAAAGTTGTCTACGTTATTTAGAAACTCCTTCCTTTTTCGAATCTATTTTAAAAGAGGAAGTTTTGAAAGCGGTTACTAAACTAGAAACCAAAACAAATAAATTTTTCATGGGGAATGAACCCTCACTACTACTGGTTTCTGTCCGTAGCGGAGCTAAAATTTCTATGCCTGGTATGATGGACACGATTCTCAATCTTGGACTAAATGACTTGCGTGTTCAGACTTTAGCAGATGCGACAAATGCCAATTTCGCTTACAATTGTTATCGGCGTTTATTGCAGATGTTTGCTGATGTCGTTTACGGCATCCCCAAAGAAGAATTCGACCAATGTTTAGAAAAAACCGAAAAACAATTGAATAAGAAGGTCAATGACTTTTCAAAAGAAGAACACCAATCACTTATTCAACAATATAAAGAAGTCTATCAGGAACACTATCAAAATTTCCCACAAAGCCCTAAAGAGCAACTTTACGCTGCTATCAAAGCGGTATTCAAATCATGGAACAACCCACGCGCTAAAGTTTACCGCGAATTGAACCAAATTCCACATGATTTAGGTACGGCCGTCAATGTTCAGAGTATGGTGTTTGGCAATAGCGATCAAAAAAGTGGCACAGGCGTTGTTTTCACCAGAAATCCTGCTACTGGTGAACCTCATCTGTTTGGGGAATTTCTCCTCAATGCCCAAGGAGAAGATGTCGTAGCTGGTATTCGGACTCCAGAACCGATTGACTCTCTTAAACGAATCTTACCACAGGCCTATGAAGATTTTTGCAACTACGCCAAGATTCTTGAAAAACACTACAAAGATATGCAGGATATTGAATTTACCATTGAAAAAGAAAAGCTTTATATTCTGCAAACGCGAAACGGAAAACGGACGGCTAAAGCAAGCTTAAAAATTGCTTTGGATTTAGTGAACGAAAAAATGATTTCAAAGCAAGAAGCTCTCCTACGAGTCAGTCCTTCTACCATTGACCAACTGATTCACCCTGTTTTTGAAGAAAAAGCTTTAACATCAGCTCATCACTTAACTCAGGGACTTCCTGCTAGTCCAGGTGCCGCAACAGGAGAAATTGTCTTTACTGCCGAGCGCGCCAAAGAATTTCATGCACTTGGAAAGAAAGTGATTTTGGTTCGCCAAGAAACTTCTCCCGAAGACATTGAAGGAATGGTAGTTAGTCAAGCAATCGTGACCAGTCACGGTGGCATGACTTCTCATGCAGCTGTTGTAGCTCGTGGCATGGGCACTTGTTGTGTCGCAGGATGCGGAGAATTATCTATCAATGAAGACGGAAAAACACTTGTATGCAGTAAGGTAACCTTAAAAGAGGGAGACATCCTTTCTGTAGACGGCACTTCCGGCAAACTCTACATTGGAAGCATTCCAACCACTATGATTGATAATAATGACGAATTACAGATGTTCCTTTCTTGGGCAGATGAAATTGCACAGCTAACCGTTCGAGCGAATGCTGAAACCATTCAAGATTTGAAAACAGCTGTTCAATTTGGTGCCAAGGGAATTGGTCTGGCTCGTACAGAGCACATGTTCTTTGGTGAGGAACGGATTTTAGAAATGCGCAGATTGATTTTATCAACGAATGAAATCGAAACTAAGTCTGCTTTAATGACACTTTTAGCTTTCCAAGAAGAAGATTTCTATCAGATGTATCAAACCATTCAAGATAAACCGATGATTGTCCGTTTACTAGATCCGCCTATGCACGAATTTTTGCCAAAAACACAACAGGAAATTGAGCAATTATCCGGGAAATTGCAAGTACCTCTTGATACACTAACGCAGAAAATCACTTCTCTACAAGAAACGAATCCAATGCTGGGACATCGTGGTTGCCGCTTGGGAATTACACAGCCTGAAATTTATAAAATGCAGGTAGAAGCCGTTTTTAATAGCGCTATAAGACTAGCAAAAGAAGGCATGGTCATTAAACCAGAAATCATGATTCCTTTAATCGCAGAAAAGGCAGAGTTGGTTTCAATCAAAACATCTCTTTGTCAGCATATTGATAACATTTTCAAAAAACATCACATGCAGCCATTCCCTTATGAAATCGGTACAATGATTGAACTGCCACGCGCTTGTTTCATCGCAGATCAATTAGCCGAGGAAGCAGACTTCTTTAGTTTTGGTACCAATGATTTGACGCAAATGACCTATGGTTTTTCTCGTGATGATATTGGAAAATTTATCCAGCATTACAAAGAGGGAGAAATCATGTCATTTGATCCATTCCAAACCATTGACCGAGCTGGAGTGGGCGAGCTCATGAAAATAGCTATTTCTAAAGCTCATCAAGTGAAGCCAGAACTTCCAATTGGCATTTGTGGTGAAGTCGGAGGAGATCCAGCTTCTATTCCTTTCTTCCAAGAGATTGGCATTACTTATGTTTCTTGCTCACCTTATCGCGTTCCTGCTGCACGATTAGCTGTTGCGCAAGCACATCTTTTCTAGTTCCTTCCTTATGAGTGAATCAGCTCTTTCTATCTGCTAACAGGACAGACAAGGATGGAGCTGATTTTTTGTAAAAGGTAATTTTTTCAATCAATTTTCAATTGCTTTACATGGAATTTTCAACATTTTGAATTTTTTTAAGACAATTTTAAATAAAGAGGGTATAATGGAGATGAGAAAGGAGATTAGCAACTCACAATGGAAAATTATTCTCGAAAAAACAAAACTTCAAATACAAAAGAAGAAAAAACGCCTACTCGTCATCATATCAAAAAAGGACTTTCTGCTTTTCAGAAGACCCTTGCTACGATTGGGAGTATTCTTGGGATTATCACTGCAACAATTACAATCTTGACTTTCATGAACAATAATAAATCTGATACCAAGACAAAAAGTAGCCAGACGACACAAACAACTATTATCAAAGAAATTCAGAAAGAAACAACAACAGACGGGGCTAAATCTAGCGACACAACAGCTGCAAGTCAAGGCGAGACAGAAACGAGTAGCGCTAGTTCTGACACCACGCAGTCTAGTAATACATCAAGCGACACTAGCTCTAGCCAGACAAGCAGCACAACGACTGACAACGACACAAATACAACTACTTCAAGCTCTAGCAATTAAAAAAGCGGAAGCGAGACAACCAATCAGACCAAGGTCTAGGAGTTGCTCAACTTCCGTTATTTTTTATATTTAATTTTATACTCTCAATGAAAATCAAAAAGTCTGAATAAGATTCACTGCGTGAATCCTGTCCTACAACTCCAACTGGCTTCCAGAAGGTTTTTGATGGAAACCTCAGTTTCTCTATCCGCAGACTTTAACAGTCCGGTGGCTAACAAGGCTCGAAACAATTTTCACGGAGCATTATTTCCGATACATTTTCACTTGAAGATACAAGTCATTATAAATTCCCAACCACTTAGCGCCGAGTTGTTGATAGACCTCTAAGTGCTTCATTGTTTCTTCATCTGGGTAAAAGGCTTTGTCCTCTTGAATTTCTTTTGGCAACATCGCCTTAGCAGGCATGTTAGGTGTTGAGTAACCAACATACAAAGCATTTTTATAGGCATTTTCAGGTCTTAACATAAAGTTAATAAATTGATAAGCAGCTTTTTTATTTTTGACCGTTTTAGGAATGACAATATTATCAAACCAAAGATTGCTGGCTTCTGTTGGGACAACATAGCGAAGCTTGTCATTCTTTTCCAACATTTGCCGTGCTTCACCTGAAAAACTAACGCCAATCGCCGCATTGTTTTGAATCATATAGCCTTTCATTTCGTCTGCTACAATTGCTTTGATATTTGGTGTCAACGTATAAAGCTTATCAACTGCTTCTTGTAATTGCTTAGTATTTTTAGAATTGAGGCTATAACCTAAAGCATTTAACCCAACACCCATTACCTCGCGCGCTCCATCAATCATCATGATAGAGTTTTTATATTCAGGTCGCCACAAATCACTCCAATGCTTAGGAGCTGTTTTGACTAATTCTGTGTTGTAGACAATGCCTAGCGTTCCCCAAAAGTAAGGAATAGAGTATTGATTTTTAGGATCAAATGATTGATTTAAGAACCGTTTGCCAATATTTTCTAGTCCTTTAATCTGAGAATGATCCAACTTTTCTAGTAAGTGTTCCGACATCATTTTAGAAATCATGTATTCACTAGGAATGGCAATATCGTAAGTTGTCCCGCCTTGCTTAATCTTGGTGTACATGGATTCGTTGGAATCAAAAGTTTCATATTGGACTTGGCCGCCCGTTTCCTTGGTGAACTTCGTCAGCAACTCTGGATCAATATAGTCTCCCCAATTGTAGATGACCAATTTGTCACCAGAGCCACTTTTTGTCCGACTTTCAATGTGATAACTCACTCCCCAGAGAACAAGGATAATGGCAACAATGCCCATTAAAAATGAATAGAGCTTTTTCATACCGCATCCTCCTTCTCACGAGAAATAAAGTAATAGCCAATCACTAAAAGAATACTAAACAGAAATACCAAAGCAGAAAGAGCATTGATTTCTAGCGAAATTCCTTGCCGAGCCCGCGAGTAAATTTCAACAGACAAGGTTGAGAAGCCATTTCCTGTCACAAAGAAAGTCACTGCAAAATCATCCAAGGAATAGGTAAAAGCCATAAAATACCCTGCAATAATGGCTGGTGTCAAATAGGGCAACATGATTTCTTTTAACATCTGAACTTGGCTTGCCCCTAAATCATAGGCTGCCTTAATCATGTCATCATTCATCTCTTTTAGCCGTGGCAATATCATCAAGACGACGATAGGAATTGAAAAGGCAATATGACTCGCCAGAACAGATAGAAAACCTAATTGAAATTTGATAGTTGTAAAAAGAATTAAGAAACTAGCCCCAATCATGACATCTGGCGCTACCATAAGGATATTATTAACCGATAAAAAGGCATCTTGGTATTTCTTTTTGGCTTGATAAATATAAATGGCACCAAACGTTCCGATTGCTGTTGCAATCAAAGAAGATAGAAAAGCTAGAAAAAAAGTTTGTGCCAAAATGAGCATCAGGCGAGTATCACTGAACATATTTTGAAAATGCGTCAGACTAAAGCCTGTAAACTTGCTCATATCATCGCCAGCATTAAACGCATAGCCAATCAAATAAAAAATCGGCAAATAAAGAATTAAGAAGACGACTGTTAAATAAATACTAGCAGTTTTTTTCATCGTTCTCCCCTTTCTTTCGTTGCCCACATGATAACGAGCATGGCTACAATCAAGACAACACCAATGGTTGAGCCCATGCCCCAATTTTGTGTAGTCAGAAAGTGCTGCTCAATGGCTGTACCTAGCGTAATAACGCGATTGCCACCGATCAAACGCGTCAGCATAAAAAGACTGAGACTGGGAATAAAGACAGACTGCACACCACTTCTCACGCCATTCATAGATAAAGGAAAAACGACACGACGGAAGGTTTCCCAACGATTGGCACCAAGGTCATAGCTAGCATTGATCAGATTTTGATCCATATCCTCTAAAACATTAAAAATCGGCAATATCATAAAGGGCAGCTCAATATAGCTGGCTACAAAAATAAAAGAGAAATCTGTAAACAGGATTTGTTGAGCACCTATCCCAATAAAACTTAAAAATTGATTGACAGAGCCATTTTGTCCGAAAATCCCAATAAAAGCATAAGCTTTGAGAAGCAGATTGACCCAGGTCGGCAAGATGATGAGCATCAACCAAAGCTGTCTGTGCTTTAGTTGCGTCAATAAAAATGCAGTTGGGTAACTGATTACTAAAGTGACAACTGTGATAATCCCCGCATATAAAACAGAGTTCAAACTCATTTTGAGATAAGTCAGATTTTGCGAAGTGAAGTAAGTCTTGTAGTTTTCAAGGGTGAAATGACCTTCGATAT
Organism: Streptococcus sp. HMSC073A12; assembly: GCF_001812815.1. Lineage (NCBI taxonomy): Bacteria > Bacillati > Bacillota > Bacilli > Lactobacillales > Streptococcaceae > Streptococcus > Streptococcus sp. HMSC073A12. Next base: position 24,447 of record NZ_KV810530.1, read on the forward strand.
TGAAAAACGACTGCCAAACAATCATGGCAACAGGCGCCAATACAAATAATAAAATCCAAAGAATATAAGGAGCAACAAAAAGATTAGAGGTTGTTTTCTTCATCGCGCTCCTCCTCAATGGCATTGATTAAGCCAGCTTCTTGCTCTTCCATTTCCACATATTCTTCAATTCGAGCATCGAACTCTTCCTCTGTTTCATTAAGCCGCATGATATGAATGTCTTCTGGTTCAAAGTTCAGCCCAATCTCTTCTCCGACAATGGCCTTGCGAGTCGAATGAATCATCCACTCATTGCCCAATTCATCATAAGCGATAATCTCATAATGCACGCCACGGAAAAGCTGCGTATCAACCTTAACTTGCAGTTTTCCTTCTTCCGGAAGTGTAATCCGCAAATCTTCTGGACGAATGACGACTTCCACCTGCTCATTAGGACGCATTCCTCCGTCAACGGCTTCAAATCGTTTGCCATTAAATTCAACCAAATAGTCTTCAATCATCTTTCCAGGAAGAATATTGGATTCCCCGATAAACGTTGCTACAAAGTGATTGATAGGTTCATCATATATATCAACAGGTGTCCCTGACTGCACAATCTCCCCGTCATTCATCACAAAAATCCAGTCGCTCATGGCCAGTGCTTCTTCTTGGTCATGGGTGACAAAGACAAAAGTAATCCCTAGACGCTGCTGTAATTCCCGCAATTCATACTGCATGTCTGTTCGCAACTTCAAATCCAGTGCAGATAAAGGCTCATCTAGCAAAACGACACGCGGTTCATTGACAATAGCACGCGCAATAGCAACCCGTTGGCGTTGTCCACCGGACAATTTACGAATAGAGCGTTTCTCAAAACCATCCAAACGCACCATTTTCAGGACTTCTGCAACCCGTCGCTCTATTTCTTGTTTTTCAACTTTACGCAAACGCAACGGAAATGCCACATTTTCAAAAACAGTCATGTGCGGAAAAAGGGCATAGGACTGAAACACCGTATGCACATCACGTTTGTTGGTCGGAATATCGTTGATTCGGACGCCGTCAAGAAAAACATCACCGCTGGACGCATCCAACAAGCCAGCGATGATATTTAGAATGGTTGATTTTCCTGATCCAGAAGCACCTAAAAGAGTGTAAAACTTCCCTTCTTCTAATTCAAAATTGATGTCTTTTAAGACGACTGTATTATTATCCTCAAAAACTTTTGATACGTTTTTAAATTCAATGATTGGTTTGTTCAATTGCCATAAATTCCTTCTTTTTCATAGATTGACAGATTAAAGTCTTGTCCTGACTGATTTTTTTAGAGAATAATATGAATGTTGCCGCTAGAGACACTCATTTCTCGCCAATAATGCGGACTTCTCTTTCCAAAGTCACACCAGAATGAACTTTCACTGTCTCAATCACATGTGCAATCAAATTTTCATAATCTGCTGCAGTTCCATTATCAACATTGACCATAAAACCTGCATGTTTTGTCGAAACTTCTACCCCACCAATGCGGTACCCTTTTAAATTTGCTTCACTAATCAATTGCCCTGCGAAATGCCCCACCGGACGTTTAAAAACAGAGCCACAAGAAGGATACTCTAAAGGCTGCTTCAATTGACGAAGGTGGGTCAAACGTTCCATTTCTTGACGAATCACACGGTGCATACCTGGTGCTAAGGCAAAATTGGCAGAAATCACCACATCACCTGTCTGTTGAACATATGAACGGCGATAACCAAATTTCATATCTTGTGCACTGATATTTTTGATTTCTCCATCACGTGTCAGCACCTTACAAGAAAGTAAAATATGAGCAATTTCGCCACCATAAGCACCAGCATTCATAAAGACAGCTCCGCCAATGCTCCCTGGAATCCCGCAAGCAAACTCAAAACCTGTTAAGCTATGATGAAGTGCAATGTGTGTCGTTTCGATGAGATTAGCACCTGCTTCTGCTTCAATGGTGTAGCCATCCACTGCAACACCATTTAATTTATCAAACATAATCACAAAACCACGAATACCACCATCACGAACGATGATATTGCTAGCATTTCCTAGTACCATCCAAGGAATCTGCTCCCGATTAGCAAATTTCACCACTCGTGCCAATTCATAACGATTTCGCGGAAAAACCAGATAATCGGCAGCTCCACCTACTTTTGTATAAGTGTATTGTTTCAAAGGTTCATCAAAACGGATATCAATTCCGTTCAATTCTGATTTTAACATTTCTAAAGTTGACATTTTTTCTCTCTCTTAAACAAAATTCAATCTATTATACCAAATTTAGCAAATATTTACGATAGAATAAAGAAAAATATTTCCCTTACGAATCCGAAAAATGCTTGTACGTCCTTATTCGTGATTTTTATGAGCTATGAAAAAAGAGCGGGGAAGCTGTTATTGCATAGAAACCAACTTCTTCTCACTCTTTTCAATTTAAGTTTGAATATCACATTCTCTCAGTTCTTAAAGGTTTCTTTTAAACTTTCTATTTACGTAAACTCCATGTCTTTTCAATATAAGGAGGAAGCTTTATTAGGGTTTCTCGATTGCCTTCAAGTGCAATAAGATAAACTTTCTCGTCCTTTTTGAAAATTCAACTAACCAGATACTGCCCTGATTTCATGATGATATTTACTTGATAGGCTTCGTTACCTGCAACCGCTCCTTTTGAGCCACAAACTCTATTTACATTTTTATTGTTTTGCCAATTATAATAAATACGATTGGCAATTGTCTGAGCTGTAAACTCTTCTCTTTCTTGAATCTTAGCTTTTTCTTTCGTGTAAGCATTCATAGTTACAATATTGTAGCCAGAACCATCCGTATATTGAATACTGTCGCCACCATCAACATCCCTAAATTTCAACCAATTTTTTGGAATGTCAATATAGCCATAATCATCTGAGCCTACACGTTGCATTTCTTCCATCTTCACATCTTTTTTCATAACATTTGATGAACTTGAGCTACTGCTTTCTTTTGCAGATACTTTACTTGACGAAGATGACTGTTGTGATGATTTTGGTTTATTCCCTCCGCTTGAACTACATGCCTCTAGTGTAAAGATAAGGAGTACTGCTAAAAATAAAATCAGCCAGCTCTTTTTCTTCTTCATAACCAATTCCTTCTATATTTTTATTTCAGCATATTTATTTGAAGTTCACAACTATTTTACGGCACAAGAAAAGCGAGCATTCCACTCTCTTTATAGCTTTGGTACAATATCACTCATCATCCATGCTGAGGACGCTGAGGAACGCTTCTTGTGGCACTTCAACAGATCCGATGGCTTTCATCCGCTTCTTACCAGCCTTTTGTTTTTCCAAGAGCTTACGTTTACGGGAAACATCTCCACCATAACATTTTGCCAAGACATTCTTGCGCAAAGCTTTAATATCTGTCCGTGCCACAATTTTCTGACCAATTGCTGCCTGAATCGGCACTTCAAATTGCTGACGCGGAATAATTTTCTTTAATTTTTCAACAATCAATTTTCCGCGTTCATAGGCAAATTCCTTGTGAACAATGAAGCTAAGAGCATCTACTTTGTCACCATTAAGGAGAATATCCATTTTAACGAGACTCGACTTGCGGTATTCTGAGATTTCATAGTCAAAGCTAGCATAACCACGAGTTGAGGATTTTAGTTTGTCAAAGAAATCAAAGACAATTTCTGCCAACGGGATTTGGTAGATGACATTGACTCGATTTTCATCGATATAGTCCATAGTCACAAAGTCACCGCGTTTACGCTGAGCCAATTCCATTACCGCTCCGACAAATTCCTGCGGCACCATAATCTGTGCTTTGACATAAGGCTCTTCAATGGAATCAATCTTGGTCGGTTCTGGAAATTCGCTCGGATTGGAAACATCAAGGGATTCGCCGTCTGTCATATTAACCTTGTAGATAACCGACGGTGCCGTCATAATCAGATCAATATTAAACTCACGCTCCAAACGCTCCTGAATGACGTCCATGTGCAACAAGCCCAAGAAGCCACAGCGGAAGCCAAAACCTAAAGCTTGAGAAGTTTCGGGCTCAAATTGAAGACTAGCATCATTAAGCTGAAGTTTTTCCAAAGCTTCCCGCAAATCATTATATTTATTGGACTCAATCGGATAAAGTCCAGCAAAAACCATCGGGTTCATCTGCTTGTAGCCATGAAGTGGTTCATCTGCTGGATTGTCCACTAAGGTCACCGTATCGCCAACCCGAGTATCTTGAACGGTCTTGATCGAAGCTGCGATATAACCAACATCACCTGTTGCGAGGAAATCTCGTCCAACAGCTTTTGGAGTAAAAATACCAACTTCAGTCACATCAAAGGTCTTGCCATTGCTCATGAGCTGAATGGTATCACCTGGCTTCACAACTCCGTCCATCACGCGTACTTGCAGAATAACTCCACGATAAGCATCATAAACCGAGTCAAAAATAAGGGCTTTGAGTGGAGCGGTCACATCTCCTGTCGGCGCAGGAACTTTCTCCACGATTTGCTCTAGAATCTCTTCAATCCCGATACCAGCTTTAGCCGAAGCCAACACAGCTTCGCTTGCGTCCAAACCAATGACATCTTCAATCTCAGTCCGTACTCGCTCTGGATCAGCAGCAGGCAAGTCAATTTTATTGATAACCGGCAAAATTTCTAAATCATTATCCAAGGCGAGGTAGACATTGGCTAAAGTTTGTGCTTCAATGCCTTGTGCTGCATCAACCACCAAAACAGCTCCTTCACAAGCTGCCAAAGAACGAGAGACCTCATAAGTAAAGTCCACATGCCCTGGTGTGTCAATCAAGTGGAAAATATAAGTTTCGCCGTCCTTAGCAGTATAGTTGAGTTCAATCGCATTGAGCTTAATGGTAATGCCCCGCTCCCGCTCCAAATCCATGCTATCCAAAAGCTGAGCCTGCATTTCTCGACTCGAAACCGTATCCGTTGCTTCCAAGATTCTGTCTGCCAAAGTTGATTTACCGTGATCAATATGCGCGATAATGGAGAAATTTCGAATTTTCTCCTGCCGCTTTTTTAATTCATCTAAGTTCATTTTTCTCATCCTTTTCGGGTATTCTATTTATTATAACATAAGAAAGGTGACTTTTACCAGTCTTGAAAAAGCATTCTATATCCCGTTTCATTTGTGCTATAATAGAAATAAATATATTTACAGAAACGAGAATGCTATGATTAAACTAATCGCATTAGATATGGACGGTACGCTTTTAAATAGTCAAAAAGAAATTCCCAAGGCACATATTCAAGCAATTCATCAAGCTGTCGAACATGGAGTAAAGCTGGTTCTTTGTACAGGTCGCCCTCTAGTCGGAGTGAAACCTTATTATGAACAATTAGGACTGAGTGGAGATAATGAATATGTCATTATCAATAACGGCTGCTCCACTCATCAAACAAAGGATTGGAAGCTTGTTGCTTGGAAAGAGTTGAGTGTGGAAGACATTCTTTACTTGGATAAAATTTCCAAGCAAACTCCTGTCCAATTGACTCTTTTTGATGAAGAACGTTATTTAGTAGTAGACGAAAAGCCAAGTGAGTTAGTCACTTATGACGCTAGCCTTGTTTTTACAACCCCCACAGAAATCAGCCTCAAAGAAGCTATCAGTGGCAAGAATATCATGTTTCAAGCTATGTTTCTAGCACAGCCTGATGAGTTAGATACCTTTGAAAAGCAATTTGCAAGCCAGATTTGCCAGCATTTCAGTGGCGTTCGTTCCCAACCAGTCATTTACGAAGCCATGCCCAAAGGCACTACTAAAGCGACTGCTCTTAGGGAATTAGCTCAACGATTAGATATCAAGCCCCAAGAAATTATGGCACTTGGTGACGCCAATAATGACATCGAAATGTTAGAGTTTGCAGGTTTTGGTGTAGCTATGGGAAATTCTAGCGACTATGTCAAAAAACTCGCTGATTACGTTACAGATAGCAATGATGAAAACGGTGTTGCCACAGCTATTGAAAAACTCATTTTAAATAACTAATAGGATGAATCATGAGATTCTTTTCAAGTTCATGATTTTTATTGAGAATATTGTCATTCTTTCACTATTTGTAAATAGCCTTCCCTCTCAAAATATGATACACTAATTACATCTATGCAAAAAGGAGAACTTATGAACTACCCTACTCTTTTAGAACGTTTTTTGACTTATGTAAAAGTAAATACGCGCTCAGACGAGACCTCCGCTACTACTCCCAGCACCCAGAGTCAGGTGGACTTTGCGACTAATATCCTTATCCCTGAGATGAAGCGGGTCGGCTTGGAAAATGTCTACTACTTACCAAATGGCTACGCTATCGGTACTCTTCCTGCAAATGACTCAAGTTTCACACACAAGATTGGTCTCATTTCCCACATGGACACCGCAGATTTCAACGCAGAAGGTGTCAATGCACAAATTATTGAAAATTATGATGGTGAAGTGATTCCGCTTGGGCAGTCTGGTTTTAATCTTGACCCTGCTGATTTTGCTAGTTTGAAAAAATACAAAGGACAAACCTTGATTACAACCGATGGAACGACTCTTCTTGGATCTGATGATAAATCAGGTATTGCTGAAATTATGACAGCAATTGAATATCTAGCAGCTCATCCTGACATCAAACACTGCGAAATTCGAGTTGGCTTTGGTCCAGATGAAGAAATCGGTATCGGAGCTGACAAGTTTGATGCGGCAGATTTCGATGTGGATTTTGCTTATACGATTGACGGTGGACCGCTCGGAGAACTTCAATTTGAAACCTTTAGCGCAGCCGCAGCTGACATTACTTTCCAAGGACGCAATGTCCACCCAGGCACTGCCAAAGGACAAATGATTAACGCTCTGCAATTAGCCATTGACTTTCATAATCAATTGCCAGAAGGTGCTCGACCAGAGCTGACAGACGGCTACGAGGGCTTCTACCACCTTATGAATGTAGAAGGAACTGTCGAAGAAGCAAAAGCAAGTTATATCATTCGTGACTTCGACACAGCAACTTTTGAGCAACGCAAAGAACTGATGCGCTCTATTGCCGATAAGATGAATGCAACGCTTGGAGGCGAACGTGTTCAGTTAGAGCTTAAAGATCAATACTACAATATGCGCCAAGTCATTGAAAAAGACATGACACCTATCAATATTGCAAAGGCTGTTATGGAAAAATTGGACATCAAACCGATTATCGAACCTATTCGTGGCGGAACAGACGGCTCAAAGATTTCCTTTATGGGCATTCCGACACCAAATATCTTTGCTGGTGGTGAAAATATGCATGGACGCTTTGAATATGTCAGTCTGCAAACAATGGAACACGCCGTTGATACTATTATTGGTATCGTTTCTTACAAAGACTAACATTCCATAACTCTATCAAAAAATTGCAACTCTCATCAAAGCTGAGTTGCAATTTTAATTTATCTTCTGCGAATGTATTGCACCATTCTAAAAGTTAAAAATGCTAGTAAAATAATAGCTACGAGCCAGATTGTTTTCAACAAATAAAATTGTATCAAATAAGTGGAAACAATCGCTCCTGTCACAAAACTTCCTAATAAAGCAACGAAGAAAATGCCTTCTGCTAAGCAAGTTTTTTCTTTTGTCCGCACATAAGTACCAAAAGCTACCATTGTTTTTTTGATATTGCCTGTCATAAAAGAATTATTGTAGACAATGCCGTCCACTTCACCAAAAGCTGTTGCCACCAACCCCATACAAAAACCAATCGGCGGAACAATGAAAAGATTAGACACGGTTGCTGGTAGAAATCCTGTAAGCCCACAAAACAAAATCAGTGGAGAATGCTGGATAAGCGCCATAAAGAATTTTCAAAGTTATTTTTGAAAATAGTTAGCACAAAAATGCCTAGCATAAAAGCCAGCATCGTTGCCAACTTCACTTCTATTTCCCTTGTCTCATGATGAATCAATTCAACTGACAAGAAAACAACATTTCCTGTTTGGCCCGCAACCAATATCCCGCCTCTTTCAATAAATGTATAAGCATCAATAAATCCCGCACAAAAAGTCAGCAGACAGGCAAAAAATTTCGAGCGCGAATGAAACTCTCTTTTTCTTTTTACATTATTTATCATCATCACCTAAAAAGTCTAGCACTCCCTCACTAGACTTCCTTTCTATTGCTCTCTTGCTTCTTGCAAGATTTTTTCAATTTTCGTTGTAATCAAATCAATCGCCACTGTATTAGAAGCTCCTTCTGGAATAATCACATCCGCATAGCGCTTGGTAGGCTCAATAAATTGATGATACATGGGTTTTACCACACCTAAATATTGCTCAATGACACTATCTAAACTACGTCCACGCTCATCCATATCTCGCTTAATCCTGCGAATGATCCGAACATCATCATCTGTATCCACAAAAATCTTAATGTCCATTAAATCACGTAAGCGTTTGTCCTCTAAAACCATAATTCCTTCTACAATAAAGACATCCTGTGGGTCTTGACGATACGTTTTATCACTGCGTGTATGAGCTGTATAGTCATACGTCGGAATATCTACCGGACGTCCTGCCAATAATTCCTTGATTTGCGCAATCATCAAATCTGTATCAAAAGCAAAAGGATGGTCATAGTTGGTCTTGATTCGTTCTTCAAATGTCAAATGAGATTGGTCCTTATAATAAGAATCATGCTCAATCATAGCAATCTTTTCATTTGGAAAATTTGATAGAATAGCTCTCGAAACACTGGTTTTTCCACCACCAGATCCACCAGTCACGCCAATAATAATCGGTCTATTTTGCATTATTCACTCCATTTTTTCTCATCTTATCTATTTTACAACAAATCATGATATAATGAAAGAGGTAAATCAAAATAAATGACAAGATAAAAAATAAGGAGAAAACGATGTTAAAACTCGGAACGATTGGAACTGGAGACATTGTTCACCAATTTGTCAAGGCTGCTCATGCTACAAAAGAGTACCAATTGACTACGGTGTATTCACGGACGATACAAGCTGCTCAAGCATTTGCCAGTCATTATGAAAATGTAGATTGCTACACAGATATGGCTGATTTTTTAACTAGTGATGTAGACATTATTTATATTGCAAGCCCCAACTCTCTGCATTTCCCACAAGCAAAAGCTGCTATTTTAGCAGGCAAACATGTGATTGTGGAAAAGCCTGCTGTCTCACGCCCAGAAGAATGGGCTGAATTGGTAGCATTAGCTCAAGAACAACATGTGTACATTTTTGAAGCGGCTCGAAACTATCATGAGCAATCATTTGACGTCATTTCAGAGTTTCTCAAAAACAAAACCATTCTTGGAGCGCATTTCACCTATGCGAAGTATTCTTCCAAAATGCCAGCTCTGTTAGCTGGACAAAAGCCAAACGTCTTTTCGGCGAAATTTTCAGGCGGTGCTCTAATGGACTTAGGCATTTATCCTGTCTATACAGCCATACGACTTTTTGGAGCACCAGAAAATGCCTGTTACACCGCTCAGCAGTTACCAAATACTGTTGATCTAAATGGAGTAGGAAGCTTAATCTATCCAGAATTTCAAGTAACTATCCAAACCGGAAAAAATATCAATAGTTTTTTCCCTGCTGAAATTTATACAACAGACGGTACACTGACCTTAAATTCGATTGAATTCATTACTTCGGCTGTTTTTCAAGATTTAAATAAAGAGAAAAAGACTCTTGAAATTGTGCGCTCTTCTCACACCATGGCAGAAGAAGCCAAACGATTCGCTCAAGTATTGAGCGGTGAGATAAAACAAGAAATTTACCAAAACTGGCTAGACGCTGCTGCTGCCGTGCATAAAACTCTGTTTAGCATGCGGCAAGATGCTGGTATTAGATTTGAGGCTGATCATGACAACAACTAATTTCCCTCAAAGTTGGCAAGACCAACTTACCAAACTTGGCTTTGAGTATTTAACTCCCATTCAAGAACAACTCTTTCAACCTATTACAGAGGGTGAAAATGTCCTTGGAATAAGCCCTACCGGAACTGGAAAAACACTTGCCTATCTTTTTCCTAGTCTTCTAAAACTAAAGCCTAAGAAATCCCAGCAATTACTTATCTTGGCTCCCAATACTGAGCTAGCTGGACAAATTTTCGACGTCACCAAAACATGGGCTGAACTACTTGGCTTAACAGCTCAGCTCTTTCTATCTGGCTCTAGCCAAAAACGACAAATTGAACGGTTAAAAAAAGGCCCTGAAATTCTCATCGGGACGCCAGGACGCATTTTTGAACTCATCAAACTAAGAAAAATCAAAATGATGAATGTTGATACAATCATTCTGGATGAATTTGATCAATTGCTTAGTGATTCACAATATCACTTTGTTGACAAAATTATTCACTATGTACCTCGTGAACATCAATTGATTTATATGAGTGCTACTGCTAAATTTGAGCAGGATAAAATTGTTGAAAATACAATCCAAATCAAAACAGAAAATCAACAACTTGATAATATTCGTCATTTTTATATGCAAGTTAAACAGCGCGACAAAGTTGAATATTTGCGAAAGCTCGCTTATGTCTCAGAATTTCGTGCGCTTATCTTTTTCAATGCCCTCTCAGACTTAGGAAATGCTGAGGAAAAACTACAATATCGTCACATTCAAGCTGTGTCTCTGGCAAGTGATGTCAATGTCAAATTCCGCAAAGTCATCTTGGGGCAATTTAAAAACGACGAACTTACACTCTTACTTGCTACTGACTTGGTAGCTAGAGGAATTGACATTGATTCTCTCGAATGTGTCATCAACTATGACCTGCCTCGCGATTTTGAAACCTATACCCACCGCGCCGGACGAACCGGTCGTATGGGCAAAGAGGGATATGTCATTACATTCATCAGCCACCCAGAAGAATTAAAAACACTAAAAAAATATGCCCACGTTCAAGAAATTATCTTAAAAAATCGTGAACTCTATGTGAAATAAAAAGAGTATAGAAAAAGGATAGGAAGTAACCATTTCTATCCTTTTTTTCTATCTAATTTGCACCGTAATACAGCCGATGTCCTTCCAATTGATGATTCAGAAGTTCACTAACTGTAACCAAAGTGTACCCATTCTTTTGCAAATATTCAATCACACTCGGCAAGGCATTAATGGTTGTTTGATGAATATCATGCATTAAAATGATTGATCCTGGACAAGTCTGCTTTTTCACTTGCTCCATGATAGACCCAGTATTGCGATTTTTCCAATCCAAGCTATCCACATTCCACATGATAAAAGACATATCAACAGCATTTCGGATTGCATCATTGCTAGCTCCATAGGGTGGACGCATCATTTTTGGACTCTCTCCGATAACAGCCCGAAGTGCTGCTTGTGTATCCTCAATCTGTTTTTTTGCTTGCTCAAGAGCAAGAGTTGGTAATTGTGGATGACTCCAACTATGATTGCCAATCTCATGCCCCTCATCATGAACACGTTTGACAAGTTGCTCATTTCCAGCTACATTTTTCCCCAACATGAAAAAAGTTCCTTTGACATGGTATTTGGCTAAAATATCCAAAGCCTGCGGTGTCGTTGCTGCATTGGGACCATCGTCAAACGTCAAAGCTACTAATTTTTGCTGTTTTTTAGCTTGATAGGACTGATAAGCTGCCAAATCCTCTCCCTTTAAATAATGCTCATCAATTACCTCATATAAGGCTGGTAAGGCGATTTCCACCTTTGAAACTCGCTCATTGTTTTTATAAAATAGATTGAGTTTTCCTTTTTCATAACTGAATGTCCATTGGGAGATATCTCTTGTTTGAAATGCTTGTAGAATCTTCTGTCCTTCTGTTTTATGGAGAGCGGTGATTTTCTGCTGCATTTCTTCTAGCAATAACTTTTTGGCTTGCTCAACATTTTTAAAAAGTCGATTTAAGCTAAACAATTTATTGTCAGACGACATGTAAAGCGAGTCCAAAACCTCTTCTCTAGCCTTTCCAACTTTCGTAGTTAACACTGGATAAGAGATTCGCTTGATGTCAACTTGCTTTACTCCAGAAAAATTTGTCTCTGTAAAATGACTCACATAAAAAATAAGGTTATCGTATTGCGATACTTGACTTTGTTTATCTGAAAATTTCTGAATATCGGCATTGATTTTCTCTTTAATAACACCAATATCTTGCTTGCTCTCTGTTAATGGATAGTAAGACGTAATGAGCTGACTTCCTACACGTCCTGTCTGCTTTCGTACTGAACCATAATGATATTTTGTATCTGTCCTTTTCAGAACTTGTGAAATTTGTCGATTTAATTTTCTTTCTTGTAGCAATTTTCTAATCCGAAAACTCCCAAAAATAATAATCATTAAAAAAGCGACATTTAGGACAATGAGAAGTATTTTTTTCACTACACTACCTTTCTACCTCGTCTCTTTCGTTTAAAAAAGACTTTACCTACTAAAAAAGGCTAAAATAATTTCAAGCCTTTCATTTTCAATTATTTACAAACTTATAAAGTTTTTTCTTGAATCACTTCAACTTTATAACCATCCGGATCCTTAATAAAGTAATAATTCGGCTTTGTTCCAGGAAGTCCATTTGGCTGTGTAACCTCATATCCTTTAGCAGTGTGTTCAGCGTGAAGCTGTAGCAAATCAGCCGTACTCAAAGCCACATGAGCAAAACCATCGCCAATCACATAAGGTCCGTGTCCATAATTATAAGTTAATTCCAACTCATAATCATCACCTTCAAGTCCCAAATAAACAATTGTAAATTGATGTTCTGGGAAGTCCTTGCGCCGTAATTCTTTAAATTCAAATGCATCTGCATAAAATGCAATAGATTTTTCTAGATCTTCCACTCGCAAGCACGTATGCAACATTTTAGAAGCCATAGCATCCTCCTTTGCTTTTTTCCATTATATCCTAAATCACGAATTTTCTCCAGTTTTAGCTAAAAAAATAAGGAGTGAGATAGCATTTAGTTCCATCCCACTCCTGTAAAGTTGCTGAGTTTGAAAAACGAACAGTCTTGAGACTTGTTTCGCAAATTCTATCTTGCAACTTCAAAGCTATACTTTGAACAATCAACCACTGCATCGTTATTTTATGACACAGTATGATTTAAGGCTGAAAACATTCTCCCAGCCTATTTTCATTATTTACCTAATTTTGCTTTAGCTGCATCTGCAAGAGCTGTGAAAGCTGCTGCATCGTTGACAGCCAAGTCAGCCAGCATTTTACGGTTTACTTCAATTTCAGCCAATTTCAAACCGTGCATCAATTGTGAGTATGACAAACCATTCATACGAGCTGCCGCATTGATACGTGTAATCCACAATTTGCGGAAATCACGTTTCTTTTGACGACGGTCACGGTATGCATAGTAGTAAGAATTCATTACTTGTTCTTTTGCAGTACGGAACAAGATATGTTTTGCACCATAGTAACCTTTAGCTAATTTTAAAATACGTTTACGACGTTTGCGTGATACAACGCCACCTTTAACACGTGCCATTTATATTTCCTCCAATATTTCCTAGAATAATCTGCTACAAAATCTCTTATTTAAGACCTGTCAGCATTGCTTTGATACGTTTGAAATCTCCTGAATGCACCATTGCTGCTTTACGAAGATGACGACGTTGTTTTTTAGTTTTTCCGTGGAAACGGTGAGAAGTGTAAGCACGGAAACGTTTCAAGCCACCAGAACCTGTACGTTTGAAACGTTTAGCTGATGCGCGGTGTGTTTTTTGTTTTGGCATGATATTTTTCTCCTTTTTCTAACTTCTGACAGATTACTTTTTGTCAGGGATTGGTGCTAATTGCATGAACATTTGACGTCCATCCATTTTAGCTCTTTGTTCAATAATCGCAATGTCTTGCGTTGCTTGAGCAAAGTCGGCTAATACTTTAGCTCCGATTTCTTTGTGAGTAATCATCCGCCCTTTAAAGCGAATAGAAACCTTCACTTTATTTCCTTTTTCAAGGAACTTGCGTGCGTTGCGAAGTTTTGTATCAAAATCACCTTTGTCAATCGTTGGACTGAGACGAACTTCTTTCACGGTAACAACACTTTGCTTTTTGCGTTGTTCTTTTTGTTTTTTCTGATACTCAAATTTGAACTTTCCGTAGTCCATAATTTTCGCAACAGGCGGTTTAGCTTGTGGTTGAATTAGAACAAGGTCCACATTTGCATCGTCAGCAATTGCTTGTGCTTCGCTAAGTGGTTTAATGCCCAATTGCTCACCATCAAGACCGATCAAACGAACTTCACGCACACGAATTTCATCATTGATGAATAAGTCTTGTTTTGCTATGGTTTTCACCTCTTTTTTATTTTTAGAGAAAAACAAGAGCGGACTTGCTAACGCAAGCCCGCACTACATGATAGTATTTCATCTCTGAAACTTAATCCGTAGAGCCAGACAACGTTAGTCGCAAGGCGAGAAGCTCTCACTTCTGCTTTTCTCAACTTTTATATAATATCAAGTTTCAGATTATTTGTCAAGGATTTTTTTAGCTTTTTCTTCGATAAAAGCCACAACTTCAGCAATTCCGATACCCGTTGTATCAAAATGAATGGCATCAACTGCTGGTTTTAAAGGAGAAACCGCTCGGTGACTGTCTTTATAGTCCCGCTCTGCAATTTCTTTTTTCAAAGTTTCCAAGTCCGTCGGAATGCCTTTTTCAAGATTTTCTTTATAACGGCGCTCAGCTCTTTCGTCAACTGAGGCTACGAGAAAAATTTTTAATTCCGCATGAGGTAGCACAACCGTTCCAATGTCACGGCCGTCCATGACAATACCACCTTGAGATGCAATTTCTCGCTGTAAATCCACCAACTTTTCTCGTACTTCTGGAATTGCAGATACCCAAGAGACATTGTTGGTCACTTCGTTTTCACGAATCGGATGCGTCACATCTACATCTCCCACAAAAACAAGCTGCTCCCCATTTTTATCACGCCCAAAACTAACTGGATAAGTGTCTAATAATGCGACAATTTCAGACCACTTTTCTGCAGATAAATCATTTTGTAAAGCTAAGTACGTCGCCGCACGATACATAGCGCCTGTATCCAAGTAAGTGTAGTCGAAATCTTTCGCAATAATCTTAGCAACCGTTGACTTTCCGCTTGAAGCCGGACCATCAATGGCAATTTGAATTTGTTTCATTCTACACTCCTATCGAATTTTCACCACATCACCTGGATTGGCATACCAAGCGCCTGTTGTCATATGAGAAGGATTCAAACGCTCCAATTCAGCAATCGAAATCCCTGCACGCGCAGCAATGGCCGCCTCACCTTCTCCAGCTTGAACAGTAAGCGTTCCTTCAGATGATTGCGTTTGACTGCTATCACTTGTTGCCTTAGAAGACTCTGGAACGCTAGAACTTTCACTTGGTTTGCTGGTAGCCTTAGTATTATAAAAGCCCTGTGTTGCTGCTTTTTTGCTGCTTCCGCCAGTTGATAAATAAATCATCATACCTACAATGGTAATCACCATGATGAAAAAAATAACCGCTAAAATTGTCAACACACGATTGGCCGCTACATCGCTCGTTTTTTTACTTCTCGTCAATTCTTTTTCTCCCTTGTCGTAAATATCTTCTTCCCATGGATCCTTTGCCATGACTTCCTCCTTGTATTTTTTCCAAATTCCGATTACAATATGAGTATGAAAGTGACACTCATTCCTGAACGATGCATTGCCTGCGGGCTTTGCCAAACCTATTCTGAACTATTTGATTATCATGACAATGGCATTGTTAAATTTCATCAAGACGATGAACTTCTGGAAAAAGAAATTCCTGAAACACCTGATGTTATTGAAGCTATCAAAAACTGTCCTACAAAAGCTCTTAAGAAAGAGTAGTTTTTTTAGGATGAGCATAATAGGTTTCAAAATAGTCTACGTGGGTGAAGTTGTCCATTAGTTCAACTTCACCTTTAAAATGATCATTCAAAGCCAAAGCATTTACAAAATACTTCTTAGGCCACTTACGCATACAAAACGTACGGCCTTTTTCTTTGCCATCAAATAAAAGAGTAATAGAAGTTTTTGTCACTTCTACTTTACGAATTGTTGAAATTTCAATCTTCGAAGGTGTAAATGGATTTGCCGTAGTAATTCTTAAAATCCCGTTGTCATATATCGCAAAATATCTATGTACACCAATCCCCAATAATACCATGAACAAAAAGAAAGAGAAAAGAACTAAAAATGGAACTTCTGAACTCTCAAATAAAAATGCAAAACCTATAAAAATCGGAATGACCGATAAAGACCAATAAATGATTAGAAGAGAAAGATCTGGTTGCCAATGATAGCGCAACTGACCAAATATCTTTATCATGTCTACACCCCCTCTTATATAGTTTATCATAAAAAAAAGAAAAATGGGAGTGAGATTGGACAACAAAAGAAAAAATTAAGGAAGTGAAAGAATACTAGCTCTAATCCCTTATTAAATTAGTCGAAAATGGCAGATGTGATAGAGATAATCGCCTCAACGAAAATGAAAATAGGTCAAATTCCACTTTCTCAAGATTCAGCCGATAGAGTTAAATCTTATATTTTCATTTTTAATAGATTTCCAATATTTTGAGCTGTTCGGATGAGATTTTCTTCTGCCTTGGCTAAAGTAATAGCTAGAGGTTCGACTTGAGAAATGATTGGAAAAGCAGCTTGAATGTTTTCTGCCGGAAAATAAGGTAAGTCATCGCTTAAACTACCACAAATAGCAATAACGGGGACATTCCTTGGTGTTCTTCTTGCCACTCCAATCGGAGCTTTGCCTGCCAGACTTTGCTGATCCATTCGTCCTTCACCCACGATGACTAAATCAACCTTTTTGACACGATTATCAAAATCAAGCAAGTTAAGACAAGTGTCAATTCCTGAAACGATTTTTCCATGCGCAAATGTCACCAGACCAGCCGCCATTCCTCCTCCGGCACCTGCACCAGCCAGTGAAAAGATTGTTGGATTAGCTTGTTTATAAAAGGTTGCCATTGCCTGATCCACTTGAGAAAATAGCAGAGCGGGCAAACCTTTTTGTCCTCCAAAGACGTATGTGGCGCCGTTTTCACCACAGAGAGGATTCGTGACATCTGTCAAAATCTGAATGTCCAGATTTTCCAAAATTGCAGGAACATTATCAGCTGAAATGCGAGCCACACGGTCTAAAGAGATACCCTTTGCTTGAAGCAGGTGATTGTCTTTATCAAAAAATTCATAACCCAGTCCAGCTGCCATTCCAATTCCACCATCATTGGTAGCTGAGCCCCCTACACCAATATAAATCTGCCGCACACCTTCCTTGGCTAGATACAAAATTAACTCTCCTAATCCTCTGGTATCAAGAGTCAAAGGGTTTCTTTTTTCTGATGAGATACTCGCCAACCCAATCAAGTCAGCCATTTCAAAGAGAGCCACATCGCCTTTACGAGCATATTTCATCGAAACAGGTTCTCCGAAAGGCCCAGTTACGATGTGAGTATAAGTGTCTAACTGCAAGGCTGCAGTTAGAGCTGCCATTGTTCCCTCACCACCATCTCCAATGGGTAGCAAGTCAAATGTTGCTTCAGGGAGTGCCTTGGAAAAACCTGCTTTTATAGCCTCTGCAACACTTTGGGCTGATAAACTTTCTTTAAAAGAATCCGGTACAATTAAAATATGCATGGCTTAGTCCTCACTTTCTATCTCTTCCAAAAGTTTTATGACCTGATACAAGTCCGTTTGATTGATTTGATACGGCGCTTGTTCTCTCACAAAAGGCTTGGCATTAAAAGCAATCCCGATTCCTGCCGTCAATATCATCGGTAGGTCATTGGCACCGTCTCCTACAGCAATGGTTTGAGCAAGAGTCAAATTATTTTCCCCCGCCCATTGTCTTAGTATTGCTTTTTTGACTTCTTTTGTGACAATTGTTCCTAAAACTTTGCCGGTTAGCTTACCATCTTTCACTTCTAAACGATTAGCTTTTACATAATCTACGTTCAATTTCGTGGCTAATTCGTCTACCATTTCATGAAATCCGCCTGATACAATGCCAACCTTGTATCCACGCTGATGCATTTCCTCTATCAACTCTTGAGCACCTTTGCTAAAATGAATTTTCTTAGAAACTCGTTTAAAAATTGTTTCAGGAAGTCCTTTGAGCAAAGTCACACGTTCTATCAGAGCCGTTTCAAAATCATATTCCCCTTGCATAGCCCGTTCTGTAATAGCTGCGACTTGCTCACCAACTCCTGCTGCAGCACCTAGCAAATCGATTCCTTCTTCTCTAATCAAGGTACTGTCTACATCCAGTACCAATAATCCTCTTGTTTTCACATCATCACCTCATATATTGCTTGTATTATATAAAAAATTGATTGACAAAACAAGTTGCAATAGAAAGAAAAAAGCCTCGTTTGCCGTACAAACAAGAGCTTCTTTACTTTATTCAATACCAATTTCAGCGCGCACAATATCTGCAATTGTATCAACGTAATAGTCTACTTCTTCGTGGCTTGGTGCTTCTGCCATGACCCGTAAAAGTGGTTCTGTTCCGCTTGGACGAACAAGAATACGACCATTGCCAGCCATTTCCGCTTCCATTTTTTCAATCACCGCTTTAATAGCAGGTACTTCCATGGCCTTGTGCTTCATGCTGTTTTCAACACGGATATTGACCAATTTTTGTGGATAAATCGTTACTTCTGACGCTAATTCAGACAAAGGTTTACCTGTTTCTTTCATCACTTTTGTCAATTGAACGGCTGTCAGCTGACCGTCACCCGTCGTATTATAATCCATGATGATTACGTGACCAGATTGCTCACCGCCCAAATTGTAACCAGATTTGCGCATTTCTTCTACAACATAGCGGTCACCAACAGCTGTAATCACCTTGTTAATGCCTTCACGATCCAAAGCTTTATGGAAACCAAGATTTGACATAACAGTTGTTACAATTGTATTTTGAACAAGCAAACCTTTTTCAGAGAGGTATTTCCCAATGATATACATGATTTTATCGCCATCGACAATCTCACCGTTCTCATCAACTGCAATCAAGCGATCGCTATCGCCGTCAAATGCCAGACCAAGTGCTGAACCTGATTCACGGACTGTTTCTTGCAATTTTTCAGGATGTGTAGAGCCAACATTCAAGTTGATATTTAGCCCATCTGGATTTTCCCCGATGACCGTCAATCTAGCTCCCAAATCCGCAAATACCTGACGAGCACTGGTTGAAGCAGCACCATTTGCTGTATCAAGAGCAACTTTCATTCCGTCTAAATCAAGACCAGTAGATACGAGATATTGTTGATATTTGCGCAATCCTTCTGGATAATCCATAAGAGTTCCTAAACCTTCCGCACTTGGACGCGGTAAATCGTCTTCTTTGGCATCAAGAAGAGCTTCAATTTCCAATTCACGCTCATCGTCCAATTTATAGCCATCGCCACCAAAGAATTTAATACCGTTGTCAAGTGCTGGATTGTGGCTAGCTGAAATCATGACACCAGCACTTGCTCTCTCAGATTTCACCAGATAAGCAACGCCTGGTGTAGCAATAACTCCGAGCTTATAAACACGAATCCCAACAGACAGAAGTCCAGCTACTAAAGCACTTTCCAGCATTTCTCCTGAAATACGTGTGTCACGTCCTACAAAGACACGGGGTACATCTTTCTCATGCTGGCTTAATACATAACCACCAAAACGCCCTAATTTAAAAGCTAACTCTGGTGTTAACTCCACATTTGCTTCTCCACGAACTCCGTCCGTTCCGAAATATTTTCCCATTTTTATAAAATCCTTTCAATACTTTTATTTGGATGAGCTCGTAGAACTCGAAGACGAACTTGATGATTTAACAGTAATTTTTATGGTTGTCTCATAAGGAGTAATCACACTTGGCAAAACTGTGCCATTTGCATCAACTGCTTGTAGTGGGGAATTTCCTGAATAGTTAGCGGATATTTTTTCACTAGTTGGCACTACCGCTTCTACATGATCGACCTTAGCCAGCGTATCTTCGTCACTTGTAACAGTTACCTTACTGTCACCAACCGTCACGCGATCAACCATCAACCCATCTGCTAACTGGGCTGAACTGATAGTTGTTTTCACTTCAACTGTCTTGCTTGCTTTCTTGCCAACTTTCACTGTAATCTTAGCTGGTGTGACAGTCGCAGTTAACCCACTTGGTAAATTTTTAATTGCTAAAGGTACTTCTCTCATTCCTTCTGTAGATTTTGTCAAATCTGCCACAACCTTGAATTTTCGTGTACTTTCTTGCATTTCACTAGCAAGAGTCACACGATTAGAACCAGTTAACACCACTGATACTTCAGATGAAAAACCACTAATAAAATACTTTTCACTATCGTATTTAATGTCAATTGGAACACTAGGCAAGGTATTAGTGTACGTTTCAGACGTAGTTTGTCTAGCACTTGAATTATTTTGATAATTTGTCGTTGTTGCATAAATAAATAAAACAGCAGCAAAAAAAATGGAAGAAACGATATACCAAATCTGTTTACGATTTTTCATGTTTCCGACCTCCTAGCACACGATTTCTAAATGGTGATTTTGGTTGTTCATCTGAAATCAGCACTTTCCGCAATTCTGCTTCAAATTCTTCTAAGGTCAAATCGTGTTTGAAAACTCCATTATGTGTAATTGAAATCCCTCCCGTTTCCTCCGACACTACAAAAGTAAGAGCGTCTGACACTTCTGAAAGACCGATTGCTGCACGATGACGCGTTCCAAATTCCTTAGAAATCCCTGTGTTTTCTGTGAGCGGAAGATAAGCGCAAGAAACGGCTATTTTATTGTCTCTTACAATGACAGCTCCGTCATGTAGCGGTGTATTAGGAATGAAGATATTGATTAACAACTCACCTGATACATCGGCATCTAAAGGAATCCCTGTTGCAATGTATTCTTGCAAGGTTCTGCTACCTTGGATAGCAACGAGAGCCCCAATTTTCCGCGGACTCATATAATCCACTGCTTTGACAAATGCCTGCACCATTCTTTCTTCTGAGCTAATGGGTGCTGTCGAAAACAAATTGGTAGCACGCCCCAGCCTTTCCAGACCTGTACGAATCTCAGGTGTAAAAATCACAACAGCCGCAATAACTCCATAGGTAATGACTTGATTGATTAACCAAGAAACCGTTGTTAAACCAATTGCATTGGCAAGAATCTGAGCCAGTACAAAAATTAAAACCCCTCGAACGAGAATCATAATCTTAGTGCCAGCGATTGCTTTTGTAAAATAAAATAAAATCCAAGCAACTAGTGCAATATCGATAATATTGATGACAATACTCCAAGGACTAGAAAATAAACTAGACCAATATTGGAGATTGGACAATTGCTGAAAATTCATTTCCAGTGTCCTCTCTTTCTCAACCTAAAAACATTCTTAATTATTATATCACTTTTCAAGATATTTTTCTGTAACCTTCTTTAGTTTTTATGATAAAATATTTCTTATGAAGATAAATACTATGTTGGGCACTCTTGCAGGGAAATCCTCCCATTTTGTTTTAAGCAAACTGGGACGTGGTTCAACTCTGCCTGGAAAACTTGCCCTGAAATTTGACAACGACATTTTAAATACACTAGCACGTGATTACGAAGTAGTGGTGATTACAGGGACAAACGGGAAAACCTTGACTACTGCTCTGACAGTTGGAATCCTCAAAGACGCTTTTGACGAAGTAGTGACCAATCCCAGCGGAGCCAATATGATTAGCGGCATTACAACCACTTTCCTAACCGCAAAAAAAGGAAAATCTGGCAAGAATATCGCTGTACTGGAAATTGATGAAGCTAGCCTCTCACGCATTTGCGACTACATTAAACCGAGCCTTTTCGTCTTTACCAATATTTTCCGCGACCAAATGGATCGTTACGGAGAAATTTACACGACCTACCAAATGATTTTGGATGCTGCTCAAAAGGTTCCTACGGCAACCGTCTTGCTAAATGGAGACAGTCCGCTGTTTAACTCTGTTACTCTCAAAAATCCGGTTCAATATTATGGTTTTGATACAGAAAAAGGAGAGCCAAAACTAGCTCATTACAATACGGAGGGTATTCTCTGTCCTAAATGTCAGCACATTCTAAAATACAAGCTCAACACTTATGCCAATCTAGGTGATTATATTTGTGAGCACTGTGGCTTTAGGCGCCCTGAATTAGACTACAAACTAACCCAATTGACCAGTCTTCGTCACAACAGTTCGGATTTTGTCATTGACGGTCAAAGCTATCACATCAATATCGGTGGTCTCTACAATATCTACAACGCTTTAGCTGCCGTTTCCGTTGCTCAATTCTTTGAAGTTGAGCCGACTACTATCAAGACTGGTTTTGACAAGAGCAGAGCTGTTTTCGGACGTCAGGAAACTTTCAAGATTGGCGACAAGGAGTGTACGCTAGTTCTCATTAAAAATCCTGTTGGAGCCACGCAAGCTCTAGAAATGATTAAACTAGCTCCTTATCCATTTAGCTTGTCAGTTCTGCTCAATGCTAATTATGCGGACGGTATCGATACGAGCTGGATCTGGGATGCAGATTTTGAGCAGATTTTAAACATGGATATCCCGCATATGATTGCTGGCGGGGTTCGTCATTCTGAGATTGCCCGACGCTTGCGGGTGACTGGCTATAATGCTGAACAAATCAGTGAAGTAGCTGATTTAAGCCAGGTCTTTGAAAAAATTAAAAACCAAGAAACCAAGCATGCCTATATCCTAGCTACTTACACCGCCATGCTAGAGTTTCGCGAATTGCTGGCTTCTCATCAAGTCGTCAGAAAGGAGATGAACTAATGGTTTATACATCACTAACTTCTCCTGAAAATCGGGATTATACTTATTATTTAAAAATTGCCCATCTCTATGGCAATCTCATGAATACCTATGGTGATAATGGTAATATTCTCATGCTCAAATATGTAGCTGAAAAGCTAGGCGCTCGCGTTCAGATTGATATTGTATCACTTGAAGATGAGTTTGATAAAGATTACTATGATTTGGCGTTTTTCGGCGGAGGGCAAGACTACGAGCAAACCATTGTGGCACGAGATCTGCCTGCAAAAAAAGATAGCTTGGAGGAATTTATCAATCATAACGGCGTAGTGCTAGCTATTTGTGGTGGCTTTCAGCTTCTAGGTCAATACTACATTGAAGCTTCTGGTCGGCGGATTGAGGGACTTGGAATTATGGGACATTATACTCTCAATCAAAAAAATAACCGCTACATCGGCGACATCAAGATTCATAACGATGAATTTGACGAAACCTATTATGGTTTTGAAAATCACCAAGGACGGACATTCCTATCTGAAGACGAAAAACCGCTCGGCAGAATTATTTATGGGAATGGAAACAACAAGGAAGACCAAAGCGAAGGCGTGCACTACAAGAATGTCTTTGGCTCTTACTTCCACGGTCCTATCCTATCCCGCAATGCCAATCTAGCTTACCGCCTAGTGACAACCGCCCTGAAGAATAAATATGGCCAAGATACTCCACTCGCCAACTACGAGGACATTCTAGCTCAAGAAGTCCCAGAAGAATACGGAGACGTCAAGAGCAAGGCAGAGTTTGAATAGAGATATAAAATACAAAAGGAGACTAATGATGAAAGAAAGAATGAACTACATTTTACTGTTGCTCGCAATCCTCCTAACCGCTGGATTGTCCTTAGCTAATATGCAAAGCGTCACCGTCAATTTTATTCTCTTTCGCTTTAAAATTCCACTGATTTTCTTAATTTTACTCTCTGTCTTACTTGGAGCTATCACTACTATCCTCATTAGTATGCCGAAGAATTTCTCTCTCAGAAATGAATTAGCCAAAGCAAAAAAAGAACTCAAAAATAAAAACTAGGCTGGAAATCCAGCCTGGTTTTTTAAAGTTCGGATTTTACTTTCGGATACGTCTTTTTTTATCAAAATCTTCTTGTCCAAAAATCGGACGACATTATTTTTTCAAAAAAGCTTTGTCCGAAACGAGAATATTCGGAATTTGCTCCAAAAACTTCCTTCCGAAAACTGGACAAAGCCATTTTACCCTAAAACTCCTCGTCCAAAATGTAAAAAATGGCAAATTACTTAAAAGTCACCTCATCCTTCATGAAGGATGAGGTTTTTTGCTCAAAAAACTCTCATTCCCATTTTAAACGTTCGGTATTTACTCTTGGGGAGGAATTTCTCCGTCTCGAACAAACTTTCTTGACTTAAAAATAGCTCGCTCACACCTGTTCTGCCACTTCTTCCCACTCTGTCATGGCAGCTTCCTGTCGTTCAGTCAGCTGGTCTAGCTTTTGCTGAAGCTCCATGAGTTCGCTTGCGTCATTGGTTGCCTGCATAGCTGTTGTCAACTCGGTAGTTTGCATCTCCAGCTCTTCGATTTCAGCTTCTAACTGCTCCAAACGGCGAGCTAATTTCCGAGCTTCTTTCTGTGTTTCTTTCTGGAGTTGATAGTTGGTGACTGGCTGAGACTGAGCGGGCTCTGCCGCAGTAGCTTTCTCCTCTCTCAAAGCTTCCAGCTCTGCTTTTTTCTCCAGATAATAGTCATAATCGCCCAGATAAAGAGTAGATCCAGTATCAGAAAGCTCGATAATCTGCGTGGCAACCCGGTTGATAAAGTAGCGATCATGGCTGACAAAGAGCAAAGTACCGTCAAAGTCAATCAAGGCATTCTCCAGCACCTCTTTGCTATCAATATCTAGGTGGTTGGTTGGCTCGTCCAGCACCAGAAAATTCTTGTTTTCCATAGACAACTTAGCCAGTAAAAGCCGCGCTCGTTCCCCACCTGACAGCATACTGACAGACTTTTTGACATCATCACCTGAAAAGAGGAAAGCGCCCAGACAATTGCGGATTTCCACTTCTGGTATTAGTTTAAAATCATTCCAAAGCTCGTCCAAGACTGAATTGCTCGGTGTCAATCGGCTTTGGGTCTGGTCATAGTAGCCCAGCTCCACATTTGCTCCCAGATGCTCCTGACCACGGATAAAAGGAATTTGTCCCACAATGGACTTGATAAGAGTTGTTTTGCCAATACCATTTGGTCCGACAATAGCTACTGCGTTAAATTTACGAATATCCAGATTGATAGGCTCGGCCAACACTTGATGATCATAACCGATAGCCGCATCTTCCAGCGTCAGAACGACATTTCCAGAAGGTTTAGCTGAGCGAAAGGTCATATTAGCAGAACGGTTGCCTCTGTCTGGCTTGTCAAGACACTCCATTTTTTCCAGCTGTTTGCGTCTGGATTGAGCGCGTTTGGTTGTAGATGCCCGAACCAGATTGCGATTGACAAAATCCTCCAAAGCAGCAATTTCCTTCTGCTGCTTTTCATAATTCTTGGCCTCTGTCAAGAGCTTCTGCTCCTTTTGCTGAACAAAACTAGAGTAATTTCCCACATAGCGATCCAACGAATGCTGGGTCAAGTCCAGCGTCACAGTGGCTACCTTGTCTAGGAAATAACGGTCGTGACTGACGATGATGAGAGCTCCACTGTAGTTGCTCAAGTAGTTCTCTAGCCAAGCAATCGTCTCTATATCCAAGTGGTTAGTAGGCTCATCCAGTACCAATAAATCTGGCTTTTCCAACAGCATTTTCGCTAGAGCCAGCCGAGTATTCTGCCCGCCCGAAAGCTCTTCTATCTTCATTTGCCACATGGACTCATCAAACTTGAAACCATTGAGAATGGCACGAATATCTGCTTCATAGGTAAATCCGCCTGCCTGACGGAAATTCTCTGACAAGCGGTCATAATCTGTCATCAGTTTTTCCAGATCCGTCCCAGTCAAATCCCCCATAGACAGCTCCATCTGTCGTAATCGCTGCTCCTGCTGACGTAAATCATCAAAAACATGCAGCATCTCGTCATAGATGGTATTCTCCGACTCAAAGCGGCTGTCCTGAGCCAGATAGGACAGGGAAAGATCTCGTTTTTTATTGATTTGACCAGAAGTAGGCTCTTCCTCACCCACTAAAATCTTGAGCAGGGTTGACTTCCCAGCTCCATTTTTCCCGACTAAGGCAATTCTATCTCGTTCATCCACTTGCAGGTTGATATTATCAAAAAGAACCTCCCCTGCAAAAGAGCGTTCAATCTTATTTGCTTGTAAAATAATCATAACCCTATTATAGCAGATTCCTATCCCAACGGCTATCTTAGAAAACAAAAATACGGTTCATTTTTACCGCATTTTCATTTAAAACTATTTAAAATTTCTTGATTTTGCATCACAAGGTAAACACCTAATAGAATAATCAAAGCAAAAAGCCCTAATTTGATGATTCCTTTTACAAAACGAATGACCCAAAGAATCATCATCGAACCAATCAGCCACATCACGGCTGAATGATTGAAAAATCCTTGAACAGCTTGACTGCTTTGACCAAAGAAATTCTGAATGGGTGTCGGAACATGTTCTTGTCATGCAGCTGTCACACCGATACGAACGGCAATATCAGAACCACTTTGCCAAAGCCAGGCAAAAATGCTGGAATTAAAGACAAACAAGAAAACTTGCTCTGGGAAACGTCTGATGATTTTAAACATATTTCTTATCATTTTATGCTTGATACAACTCCTTTACTGCTTGAACATCTACTGCTTGAATACCATAAAACGATCCAGCGGACTGCATGACGGATTTTTCTTCATTGTGCTCCAATCCAATCGCATGTCCCAGTTCATGCTCTGCTGTGTTTACGATTCGCTCATAAGAGTAGCCATATTGACTATTCAATAGATAATAACGATTTAGTCGAACCGTTACATTTGTGAAGCGTTTTGTCAATAAATTAGTTTGTGATTCTGCCTCACCTGCCGCACTCACCGTACCATCATTCATCTCTGTAGCCACAATATTGGCTTGACTTTTATCATTTACAATCTGAAAAGTAAAAGCACCTGTCTGATTCCAAGTACGAATGGCTTCCTGATAAGCTGAGCGAAATATCTCATCTTGTGTATCAATATAAACCGTAGCACTCGCTTTATCCCAGCGTGCACCAGAAGTTTGGTGAACATGATTGTCCGATAGCTGTTTGGTCAGGTCTTTTACATTTTGTCCAAGGCCTAGTTGACTATCTTGACCACTTACATATCGATAAATTTGACTGACATCTTACTGAAGTGTTGTCGAAAAATTGCTTTTAGAAGGACTCATGATATACAAGATTCCCACTAAAAAGAGTGCTGTTAATGCAACTGTGTAAACCAATCGCCAGAGCAATCGAAATAACCCAGAAATCAATCGAAATAGAAATCTCATACTCTCCTCCTAATCTAAAATATAAAGAGTAAGTATAATGAGATTCGCTTAAAAAATTCTTAAAATGGGTGCTTGTAAAAGAAATAACAAATCACTGATAGGAAAATGTAATTTCCTATCAAAAAGGGCATCTCTCAAGCAACTTTAGGACAAGCGCTCTTCTACTTCAAAATCAATCGGCAGCCATTTCAGGAATTCCTCTAATTGTTTTTCCCAGTAATACCACTCGTGCTTTCCCAGATTATGATGATAGGTGATATCTAAGCTACATTCGCGCAATTGTTTAACAGCTACTTCATTTGCTTGATAGAGAAAATCTTGCTCCCCACACCAAGCGTAAAATTTAGTCTTTTTATCTGACTTCTTTGCCATTGTCGTCAAAAAATGTCGCTTAACATCAGCTGCTTTCAAATCGCCAAACACACCTTGCCAATAGTTAAGCGTTCCGCCTGGAAGTTCCTCTATATCCACATCATCCAAACCGAGCCCAATAGCACCTGAAAATGACCCTGCATAAGAGAATCGATCTGTCGTCAAGGCTATTTTATAAGCTCCATAACCTCCCATCGACAGGCCTGCAATAAATGTTTTCTCCCGTTTCCGACTCATATTGGGGAAGAATCGCTGCATAACCTCAGGCAATTCTTTTGCTATGGCATCATAATAATTCAACCCATAAGCAGTGTTGGTGTACCAAGCAAGATCTGTTGATGGCATAATGACAATTAAATTTGTATGGCGCAGTAAACGCTCAATATTCGTCCGTTTTCGCCACGAATTTTCATTGCCTCCCATACCGTGCAAAAGGTAAAGAACGGGAATATCCGTATCTACTACCTGACTGGGAGCTACTGTATCCGCATCGGGATAGATGACATTGACACGACGCTCCATTTCTAGTACTGCTGAATGATATTCTATTTCAAAAAATGCCATTTTGTCTCCTTTTCATATAAATGTAAGAAAGGGGGTGGAACAAATGTCCTGACCCCACTATTTTGTCACTATATAAAATGTGCTAATTTAACCTGCTTAACGCACTTCCATTACAACGGGTAAAATCGCTGGACGACGTTTAGTTTGCTCAAAGAGGTATTTCGCAAGATTATCACGTACAGCTCCTTTCAGTTCACCCCAGTCAAAGTTATCTTTTGCAAGATAATCTTCCACTGTTTTATTGATTAAGTCAGAACTTTCACGCAAAATATCACGGCTTTTTTTGACATAAACAAATCCACGCGTATGAACCTTGGCTTTGGAAATAATCTTCTTGTCACGACGGTTTACTGTAATGGCGACGATAAAGATACCGTCTTCAGACAGAACTTTACGGTCACGAAGAACGATATTTCCGACATCACCAATCGCATTTCCATCAATCATGACATCACCAGAAGATACCGCACCAGAAGGTACAAAATCACCCTTTTCATATTCCATAATGCTACCACGTTTTGGAATAAAAATGTTCTCTGGCAACATACCAATTGCCATTGCAGCTTTAGCATGTGCTGCCAATTCACGATATTCTCCTTGAATTGGGAACAAGAATTTCGGCTGCAAGAGGTTTAACATCAATTGCAAATCGCGCTCATTTCCATGTCCAGACACTCGTAAATCTTGCGTAATTAGTTTGACAACACCACCTGCTTGGTAAATCATGTTTTCTACACGCGCCACCAAAGCTTCTTTTGCGATAGACGGTGTTGTAACAATATAAACCAAATCGCCTTCTTTGATTTCTACATAACGGTGACGACCAATAGACATCTTGCGCAAGCCATTGATTGGTTCACCCATACGCCCAGTTTCCAAAATAATCAATTCATAATCTTCAAACTTGGACATTTCTTTAGGTTTAATCAACAGACGTTCATCCACAAGTGATAATTTCTTCAAGCGAATAGCCGTCCGAACGATATTTTCAATGTCAAACCCCGTCAACACAACACGACGACCTGTCCTAGCAGCAGCTTCAAAAACCTGTTGAATACGAGAAAGATTGCTTGCAACCGCCGCAACAATCACGCGCCCTTCCCAATCACCAATCGTATTGCTAATTTCTTTTGCAACTTCGCTCTCACTTGCCACTTGAATCGTACTATCCGCATTTGCAGAATCACTAAGAAGAGCTAGAACGCCTTCACGACCAATTTCCGCCAAGCGAGCAAAATCTGTTGCATAAGACTGACTAGCCGTTTGGTCGAACTTGAAATCACCTGTGTAAACAATATTGCCTTCAGACGTTTTCAAAACAATCCCTAAACTCTCTGGAATAGAGTGCGTTGTTTTAAAGAAAGATACAACCGTACCACCAAAATCAATCTCTGTGTCTTCATCAATCACATGAAAATCATTGAACTTTTTGACCGTATCATTTCCTTTGACAAATAACTTAGCCAACTCAATCGTCAATTCTGAGCCAAATACAGGAACTTTCGTTTCAGCAAGTAAATAAGGCAAGGCACCAATTGCATCTGCATGCCCGTGTGTCAAAAAGACCCCTGCAATACGGTCCTTATTTTCAAACAAATAGTCCATATTTGGAATAACAAAATCCACACCAAGCTGTTCATTTTCTGGATATTTTAATCCGACATCCAGGACGAAAATAGATTCATCCACTTCAGCGATGTAAAGATTTTTTCCATTTTCACGTACACCGCCCAAAGCAATCAATTTAATATTGCTCATTGATTCTCCTTTTCAAATTTTTCTTACTAACGGTCCTTGGAATCCCAAGTCGAATTACAGTTTTGCAAATCTTTTGCATATCCAATTTATTATACTACTTTTCATGATTTTTTTCAAAGAACAGAGCATACAAAAAACTCCTAGTTACTGTTTACCTACAGAAAGCTAGGAGCCGTCTCTATTTGCTAATAAGTGATAGATAGACTTTCAGAAAGTAATTATCTGAAAAGAGATTCTTATGATGTTTCCATCGTTATTTTATTAAAGAATGATTTTCTTGTCCACAATATATCAAAAACAAGTTTTTTCATCTAAAACAATAGCGGTTTTATACCAAAGCGTGAAAATCATTAAAAAGCTTCTACCGACTGCATCAAATAACATTCTTATTTATTCTTACTTTGCGTTCTTTATACGCGATGCAATTCTACAAACCACTACATGACATCTTCAGAAATATTTATCAAATACCTCCAATTAAGAAAAACAATTAGCAAATAGAAACTAATACATCATAAACGATTTAAAATATGAACGTTCCGATACCCATTGGAATCAGCCCTTTCTTATCTTTCTTTAATTATATTGTACACCTTCTTTTTTAAAAAAGCAAGCGTTTACATCCAAATTTTTAAAATATTTTTTGCAAATGAAAAGAGACAGAATTAACCATTCAAACCTCTTCTCAATGTAGATTTTTATGCTCGTACTGTGACACTTGTGCCGTCTTCTTTATAAAGATTTATCAAACCTTCTTTACGACTGCGTACCATATCACCTGGATAAACCGGATATGGCAAGGAAATCGTCAATAGTTCCATCGGATT
Source organism: Streptococcus sp. HMSC073A12 (assembly GCF_001812815.1). NCBI lineage: Bacteria > Bacillati > Bacillota > Bacilli > Lactobacillales > Streptococcaceae > Streptococcus > Streptococcus sp. HMSC073A12. Next base: position 55,239 of record NZ_KV810530.1, read on the forward strand.
TGGAGCCCGATCAATTTTATTTCCATCTGAATCATATAAATCTGTAATGACTGCATCAAAATGACGGAAACCAGGACCATAAAACTCAACTGGGTCGCCCTCATTGATGACATTTCGTTGCCGAATAGTCGCTGTTTGCGTATCAGGGTCATAAGCCACCACTTCTGCCACAAATTTATATTGCGGAATTTTGCGGCGTGCTCCAAAAAGCTGCTCATTTTCAGTTGGTGTATGATAGTAAAATCCCGTTGCCAACTCACGTTGCGCAACTTTCCACATTTCATCTACTAAATCTTGCTTGATTGCTTCAAACTTTTCAGGACTTTCAAGATAAGCATCTACTGCCGCCTTGTAACAATTTGAAACAGTAGATACATAGTGAATAGACTTCATGCGCCCTTCAATTTTCAAGCTGTCTACTCCATTTTCAATCATATCTGGAATATGGTCAATCATGGACATATCCACAGCCGACATAGAAAATTCTTCTGGAATTTCGCCTTTTAAGCTCTTGCGCTCTTGTCCAAAGGGCATATCGTAGAGATCATATTTCCAGCGGCAAGATTGAGAGCAGCCCCCACGATTGGCATCCCGCATGCTCATATGATTAGATAAAGTACAGCGCCCTGAGTAAGAAATGCACATAGCACCATGAACAAAAGCTTCAATCTCCACATCGGTGTGTTTGCGGATTTCTGCTAGTTCTTCCATAGAAACCTCACGCGCCAAAACGACACGTGTCAACCCCAAATCTTTCCAAAATTCTAAGGTTTCATAGTTTGTTGCGCTAGCTTGTGTTGACAAGTGTACTTCCAAACCTGGCGCTTCTGTACAAGCAATGGCAATCAATGCTGGGTCAGATACGATAACGGCAGAAATGCCAATATCTCGCAAAGTGCGGAACCATTCCCCAGCTCCTTCTTCATTTCCTTCGTGGGTTACCATGTTCGCAGCCACATAGACTTTTGCGCCATGTTCACGAGCAAATTGAACGCCCTCTTCCATTTCTTCAAACGTAAAATTTCCAGCACGACTGCGCAAACCATAGGCTTGTCCGCCAATGTAGACAGCATCCGCTCCATAGCGAATGGCGACTTTTAATTTTTCCAACGTTCCAGCAGGCGCCAGAACTTCTGGTCTTTTCAAAGTTTTTGTCATATTCTCGCTCTTTTCCATATTCTAATACTTAGCCTTTTTATTTTATAGCAAAAAAGGCTTGAAAGCAAACTAAAGGTAGCAGATTGTGAATGTTAAACAAGCAGTCACAACTCGCGACCACCTGTATTCCTTATTTCACCTGGTCTGGATCATATTCATAAAATCCAGTATCCAAGAAACGATTTTGGGGATGCAATTGATGAATCTGCTCATCCAAAAGGAAAGCCTGATCATGTGTAAATTGATTGGTCTCAATCAGCTCACGCGCTTGCACAAAGAGTTTGGCAATTTCAACAAAATTGTGTCCTGGCGTATAAATCCCTTCTAATTTCCAATGTGTAAAGCCATGTTCTACCAACTCTCCAAGTTTCGTCATCATATCCAAATCATTATTTGCAAAAATATGCGTCCCATGATTGTCCTCAAAAATAGAATAATGGCTATCTGGGTCACTCGGCTCTGCAAGGAATAAATCACGCTCACGACTCTTTTCGTCATCAATATGAGTGAAATTATAATAATTTTGCAAAAGCGGACGCTTAGAGTGATGAATGACGCTAGCACCATAAACCAAAATCTCAACAGGAATTTCTAACACTTCCTGCATTTTAAACAATTCTGCCGATGGAATTTCCCGTGCTAAAACAGCCTCAGAAGCGCCAGCTTTTTGCCCCCAGAAGTTCACTTGACGACTGCTAGCAACCATAGTCGAGGCATCATAAATCGTCTTAAACGGATAACCATCGCGTTTTAACACATAAAAGACACCGGCATCTCCCACAGTAATATAATCCGCCTGAATATCCACTAAAAAATCAAGAAATGGCTTGATTTTATTCATCATTTCCTGATGTATCAAAGCATTGACAGCAACTGTCAACTTTTTGTCCGCCTCATGTACAAGGGCTGCAATCTGCCGCAATTCATCATAAGAAAAAGTATGGGGTAACCGAAGACCATACTCCTTTTCACCTACATAAATGCGATCTACGCCTGCTTCTAAAAGCTCTTTTACTTGTTCAACGCTCTCAGCTGTCGCTGTAATGATAATCTTTTTCATAGCAAAATTATAACATATTTTTGATTTCTCTTCTATTTTTTAATTTGAAAAGCATTTTTAGCCTTTTTGTAACCGTTATGTAATATTTATCTAATTAAAATCATGATAAAATAAGAGAGTACTGTAAGGAGAGAGAACATGACTGCAAGAAAATATCAGCCCTATCAAGAAGACTACACCTATCCAGAATTAGAACAAGAACAATATCCCCTTTATCAAGATTACATTCCTGAAGCAAAAACGAATCCAAATCTGAAAGAATTACTATTTTTCGTGAATATTGCTACATTTTGTATCTTGACAGCTTTGTTTAGCTTTTTATTCTTGTCTATTAAAATAAACACTTTCTTAGCTTTTGCTTTAGCAATTGGTGTTAGTTTAGTTTGCATTAAAATGCAGCAAGCATTTATTCGTCAGAAAAGAAATAAATAGTTTTGAAATTAAAGCGCCTTGCAAACAGGCACTATTTTTGTCGTGAATTGTTGTGATTCGTTGTGATGTAAAATCGATGTTAAAAAGTTAAAAAAATTGAGGTGCTAGTCCTCAATTTTTTTGTCTTCATTTTCCGATTCTTGGTTTTCTTCTGTCAAATCAATGACAATATCCTCGGAAGTAGGCTCATTTTCTGATGATTCAGGAGCAGATTTTTTAAATTCTTCTGGTGAAATCCCTTCTGACTCCATTTTTTCTTTCCATTCTTGAAATTTCTCTTGTGAGAAGTCAACTACTTGTTTCGTTGCTTCTTTCACAGAGTCAAGAATTGTTTCACCTATAATTTCTCCGCTCTCAACCTTTTCTTTGGCTTGGTTGACTGCTTCTGCAGCTTGATTAGAGAAATGATTGGCTTTTTGTACTACTTGATCTTTAAAATCATCTGGATTTTCTTTGACGTCATTCATAAAATCAGAAACCTTAGCTGTCACTTCTTTTCCTTTTTTACTTGTGAGAAATACCGCTGCAGCCGCACCAGAGATTGTTCCTAAAAGGATAGATGAAAATTTACCCATAATAAACCTTCTTTCTTATTTTTTAAATAGTTTTGTAATCATCCGTAAGGCCGATAAAGTTGCACCAGCTTTCACTCCATTTTTACCTGCTGTAGCAGCTTTTTTACTCAAATGACGAGCAGAATCATTTAAATCTGAAACTGACTCTGACAAATCTGCAACTGCAGTGAAAAGTGGATCAATTGTTGTCATTTTCCCGTTAATATCATCTGCTAAAACATTCACTTTCGTTAACAATTCATTGGTTTGATAGAGTGTCACATTGACATCTGTCGTCAACACCTGAATTGTTTTTTCTGTTTCGTCAACGACATTTGAGATTTTCCTAACCAAAAAAATCGTATAAACAATCAAAGCAATCAAAGCGAGGGCAACTAGACTATAAGCAATTTCAAGCATTTTTCTTCTCCTAACTTTTTAATAATAAGGGGTATCTTTTTTTCTGCGTTGGTAAATGACGAGAATGATTCCTGCAACCACTAGAACAGCAGACAACCATTGCGACACACGCAAGCCCGCAAACATGAGACTATCTGTTCGCATACCTTCAATCACCATGCGACCTATTCCATACCAAATAAGATAAAATCCAGTCATTTCCCCACGTTTGAGGAAATTTTTCTTTCTTCTCGCAACCATCACTAAAGCAAATCCTAACAAATTCCAAACCGACTCATAAAGAAAAGTTGGTTGTCGGTAATGACCATCAATGTACATTTGGTTGCGCATAAAACTTGGTAAGTAATTTAGACTTTTAACAACCGCTCCGTAAGCCTCTTGATTGAAGAAATTTCCCCAGCGTCCAATACTTTGGGCAATCATCACTCCTGGAACCGCAATATCTAAAAAGTCTAGCGTATTGATAAGCTTTCTTTGTGAGAAAAAATAAAAGACAATCGCTCCGGTGATTAAACCGCCATAGATAGCAATTCCTCCGTGCCAAATGGCAAAAATCTCAGCAGAATTTTTAGCATAATAGCCCCAATCAAAAATGACATAATAAATGCGAGCTCCAACGATTGCTAAGGGAAACGCAATGAGGATAAAATCAAGAATGTCATCTGGAATGATTTTCTTTCGCGGCGCTTCACGCATAGCCAGATAAACAGCTAAAACTAAACCTGTTACAATACAAATCGCATACCAGCGAATACTTAGAGGTCCTATTTTAAATGCAATTGGATTAATCATGAGACACCTCATTCTCACTAATGAGATTGGTCAAGCGTTCCTCAAAAGTCTTCGTGGCATCAAAGCCCATCTCTTTAGCACGGTAATTCATCGCTGCTGCTTCAATCACCACCGAAATGTTGCGACCCGTTTTCACAGGAATACGAATCCTTGGAATGGACACACCTGATACTTCAAACTCTTCACCATTATTTCCCAAACGGTCAAATGTTTTATTGACATCATAATTTTCCAGATAAACAGCCAATTGAACCTGTGATGAATCCTTGACAGCACTAGCTCCATAAAGGCTCATGACATCAATAATCCCAACACCGCGTATTTCAAGTAAATGGCGCAAAATTTCCGCTGGCTCGCCCCAGAGAGTCATTTCATCTTTTGCGTAGATATCTACGCGGTCATCCGCAACTAAACGATGTCCCCGTTTCACCAGTTCTAAACCAGTTTCGCTTTTTCCGATTCCACTATCTCCTTGAATCAAGACACCCATTCCGTAAATATCCATTAAAACCCCATGAATACTGGTTCGCTCAGCCAAACGCGAATCCAAATAACTTGAAATCTCACCGGATAAACGACTCGTTGGGGTGTGACTGCTGAGAACAACAATTTCATTTTCCTTTGCAGCCTTTAACATCTCATCAGGAATTTTCAAATCACGCGCCACAATCATAACTGTATCGTGTTCAAACATTTTCCGTAAAACCTGATAGCGATTATGTGACGTCATCTTCATCAAGTAAGACCATTCTTTCATGCCCATTAGCTGGATACGCTCTGGGGTGTAATAGTCAAAATAACCTGTCATTTCAAGTCCTGGGCGGGAAATATCAGAGGTCGTAATTTCTCTTTCCAACATTTTCTCATCGCCATAAACCACATTTAACCTGACTTTTTTTAATAGATCTTTGATCTTTACAGTCATATTCTTCCCCTTTGATAGTTTCTTTTTCTATTATAGCAAATTTTGAGATTAAAGGAGAGTTTCATCCTTGATTTTGCAAAGAAAATGGATGCAACCATATATAATATATAGCATTTACTACTTCTCTGACTGGAGCATTTTTTCTACAATTTGTTTTTGATTTTGAAATAAAGGATAACGATTCATAAAATATCGGAGTTCACTAGGTTTCAGCCAGATGTGACCATCCGTTTCACCCTCTTGATATTTCACATCTTTTTCTGTAACGGTTGCCTCATAAAAATCAAAATGACAGTGATCTTTAGGTGAAGTCGTCTGCTCAATCAGTTGTATTTCTCTAGGAATTAGCCCAGTTTCTTCCCGCAATTCACGATAGGCTGCGGTCATGCTATCTTCACCAGCCAACACACTTCCTCCTGCACCAAACTCATAATAATTAGGATGAATTTCTTTTTCTGGACTGCGGTGCATCAGGAGAAATTCCCCATCTAGATGGCGAACGAAGACATTGACACAAAGGTGATACTGCCCTTCCGCAATTGGTTGACCTCTCTTTAGAAAATCTCCTTGTCGCTCTCTTTGCTCATCATATGCATCCCAATATTCCATTTCTTCTCCTCCTAAAATAAAGGAGTTCATTGTCCGAACTCCTTTCTAGCATATTTAACCAAACGCTTGCTCCATCACACTCACCAAAACCAACCATCTTCTTCTTTGATAGCTTCTGCTTCTTTGCGCTTACGAGGTCCTGTTCCATACATTTCTTCTTCTACATCTTCCTTGTAAGGCATTACAGATGATAAGATGATGTAAATGATAATACCTAATCCGAAATTAGAGACAGTAAATAAAACGAATAGAAAGCGAACAAGCCCTACATCTAGACCAAATTTATCAGATAAACCTGCTAACACTCCCGATACAGCTCTATTTCGACGTAATTTATAAAATGTTGTTTTCATCATCATTTAGCCTCTTTCATTGATACTGAATCTAGTGTAACACATTTCAGTCATCATGCCATCCGTCCTTAGGCGGATTTCTGATTGTTTCGTCAAAATAATCATTAAGACTGCAATTGTCTGACAAAAATGAGCTTCCCTTGGCAACGTCCGCAGCAATACCGCTCAGTATTGATTCGTCTTTTTCTATGATATTGTGCACGACAATGCAAGCATTGATAAACAAGCGTTTTTGAAGTTGATTGGCTTGATAAAGTAGGGGCATAGCGCAAACCGTCCACGGCTTTCAATAATTGCTTGAAATCTCGATCCTTATGTCGATAACCTTTCTTTTCAAAGTAAAGATGATAATGGCACAACTCATGCCGCACAATTTTTCGGAAGGTTTCTAAACCAAACTGTTCATAGATTCTAGGATTAAAATCAAGATGACCATCCTTTGGAAAAAAGCGTCCACCTGTTGAGCGAAGACGCTTATTCCAAGAAGCCATATGTCGAAATTCTTTGCCAAAATCTTCCAAAGAGACTTGTCTGACATAGTTAGTTAGATTCACGCGGTGCCACCAAGGAAAGATTGACCTTTTCTCTTTCTATATCCAGCTTATCCACCCACACGGTTACCAAATCACCAACAGAAACTACTTGGCTTGGATGTTTGACATAGCTGTTGCTGAGCTTAGAAATGTGAATCAAGCCGTCTTCGTGAATGCCAATATCGACAAAAGCACCAAAGTCAACAACATTGCGGACAACGCCTTCTAACTTTTGCCCAATTTGTAAATCCTTCATATCAAGGACATCTTGACGCAGAACCGGTGCATCAAATGAATCACGCATATCACGACCTGGCTTGAGCAAGTCTGCAATGATATCCTTGAGGGTAGCTTCTCCCAAGTTCAAATCTACAGCAACTTTTTTGACATCTAAAGACTGCAATTTTTCTTGAGCGGCTTGATCTAAGTCCGTAATTGCAAGCGTTTGGAACAATTTCTCAACAGCTGGATAACTCTCTGGGTGAACACCTGTATTATCCAAAACATTATCACTTTCGGGAATTCGTAAGAACCCTGCCGCCTGTTCAAATGCTTTAGCACCCAGACGAGGAACTTTTTTGATGGCATCGCGCGAGCGAATCATGCCTTCTTCTTCACGATATTTGACAATATTTTCAGAAATCGTTTTGTTTAACCCTGCCACATGCGATAGAAGAGATGGGCTTGCGGTATTGATATTAACGCCGACTTGGTTAACAACGGTATCTACGACAAAATCCAAGCTTTCAGATAATTTCTTCTGGCTCACATCATGTTGGTATTGACCGACACCGATTGATTTTGGGTCAATTTTAACTAGCTCTGCAAGAGGGTCTTGCAGTCGACGTGCGATAGAGATAGCCGAACGTTTCTCAACGGTCAAATCAGGGAACTCATGCCGTGCCAATTCGCTAGCAGAATAAACAGACGCACCGCTTTCATTGACAATAACATAGCTGACGTTTGGATGAGTTTTCAATACTTCAGCGACAAATGCTTCACTTTCACGACTAGCTGTTCCATTCCCAATAGCAATGATTTCAACACCAAATTGGTCAATCAAGTCTGACAAATCTTGCTTAGAAGCTTCAATTTGCGCTGCTTTTGCCGGTGGAACAGGATAGATAACCTGAGTTGTCAGCATTTTTCCAGTTGCATCTACGACTGCTAATTTTGCTCCTGTCCGAAAAGCTGGGTCAAATCCTAGTACCACGCGTCCTTTGAGTGGCGCAATCAAGAGCAGATTTCGCAGATTATCTGAAAAGAGCTGAATGGCTCCGTCTTCTGCAGTCTCGGTCAATTCTGCCCTAATCCGACGTTCCATAGCTGGAATGATTTTCTTTTTCACAGCTTGCTGGATTGCTTCATGAATGTAGTCATTTTTGACCTTAAAGCGCACTTCAAAGAAGCGGATAATCTTATCTACATTATTCTCAAAACTAACTTTGAGAACACCTAGCTTTTCACCACGATTCAGTGCTAAGGTGCGATACCCCTGCATATCCGCGATTTTTTCGGAAAAGTCATAATAGATTTGAAACACTTGCTTTTCGTCCAAATCTTGATCTTTTAAAGTTGAAACAATGCTTGAATTTGTCAGCATTTCATGATAAGTCCAAGCACGCAGTTGTACATCTTCTGAAATGGCTTCCACTAAAATATCTACAGCTCCAGCTAGAGCTGCTTCTGCCGTCGGAAATGTTTCGTTAGTTAAGGCAGTTGCTTCCTCTTGAAGAGTGGCAGCATTTTGTAATATGAGTCGTGCCAAAGGAAAAAGTCCTGCTTCACGTGCAATCGTAGCTTTTGTCCGACGTTTTTCTTTGTAAGGAAGATAAAGTTCTTCCACATCAGCCAACTTTTCAGCTGCTTCAATGGCCGCACGCAATTTGTCCGTCAGCTTTCCTTGTTCTTCAATCTTTGCCAGCACCGTTGCCTTACGCTCTCTGAGGTTCGTCAGACTTTTATCCAAATCAAGAATAGCCTTAATCTCTACCTCATCCAAATTACCTGTCATTTCTTTCCGATAACGAGCGATAAACGGAATCGTGTTGCCCTCTGCTGTCAGTTCCAATACTTTTTCAATTTGCTTCTGACTAATCTTTAAACTTTGCGATAGTTCGATAATATTTGTTTCCATAAAAAATATTATATCATACCTTTTCCAGTCGTCCAAATCCAATTACTACTTCATTCTTGGTTTATGGCTATTTTACTTTATCAAAAATTTTTTTTCCTTATACACATAGTTTCTTCATTATACCACATTCCTCTCCTTCTTTCACAAGCTAATCTTTATTCTGCTGACTTTATTTCACCAGAATTTTCAAAATGATAGTATAATAGTTAAAAAGGAAAAGGAGGCTGTTATGGCTATTAAATTTACGCGTTCAGATGATTTAGATAAAATGTTTGAAGAATTTGCAACGTTACCTAAAATCGAAAAAATAGAATTTCCTGATGAAAAAGAAAAAAAGATTAAAAAAGAACAAAAGGCTAAAAAGTTATGAGTTTTTTTAATCAACTACCACCTAGCGTTTTGCAAGCTGGTGCGATTTTCCTCTCCATTATTATTGAAGCACTACCTTTTGTGCTGATTGGGAGTATTATTTCAGGTTTTATAGAGGTTTATATCACACCAGACAAAGTTTATCGCTATCTGCCTAAAAATAAATGGTGTCGAATTTTCTTTGGTACTTTTATTGGCTTCATTTTCCCTTCTTGCGAATGTGGAATTGTCCCTATTATCAATCGCTTTTTGGAAAAGAAAGTACCGAGTTACACAGCTGTACCTTTTATGGTGACAGCGCCGGTTATCAATCCCATTGTTCTTTTTGCGACTTACTCTGCTTTCGGGAATTCCTTTAAAATGGCTTTGCTCAGAGCTCTTGGCTCTATTGTTGTAGCAATTATTCTAGGAATTTTCTTTGGCTTTCTCAACACAGCAACTATTCAAAAAGAGAATCGAGTCATTCAGCATGAACACGACTTCTCCCATTTAAGTCAGCCAAAGAAAGTATTTCAAGTGTTTGTGCAGTCTATTGACGAATTTTTTGATACAGGTCGTTACTTAGTCTTTGGTTGTCTCTTTGCCAGTCTAGTGCAAGTCTACGTGCCTACACGCATCCTGACTTCCATTAGTGCAACACCGCTTATGGCTATTTTGCTATTGATGCTGCTTGCATTTCTTCTCTCACTTTGCAGTGAAGCAGATGCCTTTATCGGCAGTTCGCTCATTTCTAGCTTTGGTTTAGCGCCAGTTCTGGCTTTTCTCGTCATTGGACCAATGCTAGATGTGAAAAATATCCTCATGATGAAAAATTACCTCAAAGGACGATTCATCTGGCAATTCATTGGAATTGTTAGTTTAGTTGTTGTCATTTACTCTTGGCTTGTGGGGGTGGTGCTATGATTCGTTTTCTAATTTTAGCTGGTTACTTTGAAACCACCATGTATTTGCAACTTTCTGGCAAGCTCAATCAATACATCAATATGCATTTTTCTTATTTGGCATATATTTCCATGATACTTTCTTTTGTGCTAGCTATTGTGCAGCTCATCGTCTGGATGAAAAAAATGAAAGTACACAGCCATTTGACGAGCCACTCAGCAAAATTTGCTAGCATTGCTTTTCTTGTTGTACCACTTATCGTTGCTCTCTTCTTTCCAACGGTCAATTTGGACTCTACAACCGTTTCTGCTAAGGGCTACCATTTTCCTCTAGCTGATGGTAGTTCAAAGAGCATTCAGGCTGATGAAGGTACTACCAATCAATACCTGAAGCCTGATACCAGTACCTATTTTACTAAAAGTGCTTACGAGAAGGAAATGCGGGCAGCTGCAAAAAAATATCTGAAAAAAGATGTCATCTCCGTTACGACGGAAAATTATATGGAAGTCATGGAAGTCCTCTATGATTATCCAGATGAATTTGCAGGGAAACGGTTAGAATTTACTGGCTTTGTCTACAACGACCCAAGTGATAAAAACAGCCAGTTTCTTTTCCGTTTCGGTATTATCCACTGTATCGCAGATTCAGGGGTTTATGGACTTCTGACAACTGGTAATACAGAGCATTTTGAAAATAATACTTGGATAAGAGCGAGTGGAAAAATCACTATTCGCTACCATAAGCAACTAGGACAAAGCTTGCCAACGCTTGAAGTGGATAGTTTCAAGAAAGTTGAAAAACCCAGCAATCCTTATGTTTACCGCGTATTTTAAACCACATTAAATAAGCAAAAGAAGACCTGATAAGTATTTCTCTAGGTCTCCTATTATGCTCTTTTATAAGTAATTATGATAAAATAAGAGAAATTTATATTTTTAGGAGGTATTATGTCACATCCAAACCAACCCGTTTCAAGGAAAACCTTGCTCTCTATTCTCGCTACAGCACTCATTGCTTTTGCTGGAATTCTATCTGAAACCAGTATGAATGTCACCTTTCCGCACCTTATGAAAGTTTTTCATACAGACCTTGGCACATTGCAATGGATTACAACAGGTTATCTGCTAGTTGTCGCTATCACGATTACACTTGGAGCCACTCTAGCACACAATTGGTCTGAGCGTAAAATTCTATTCACCAGTCTAGCTATGTTTACGCTGGGTAATGGCGTTGCGATGATTGCCCCTAATTTTGCCCTACTTATGTTAGGACGCATTCTGCAAGGAGCATCCACAGGAATTGCTACCCCTCTCATGTTTAACCTTATCGTGGAACGAATCCCACGCAGCCAAATCGGATTTTACATGGGACTGTCTGGACTCGTTATAAGCCTAGCTCCTGCGATTGGTCCCACTTATGGCGGCTTTATGATTGGCTTGTTTGACTGGCACATGATTTACACACTCATCATGCCCGTTCCGATTATCTCCTTCATATTAGGATTTTTATTTTTAGAAAATACCCCCAATAAACAAAAACGTCCTTTTGAGTGGATTTCTTTCTTGCTTCTTACACTTTCACTGACTTTTTCTATCATGATGATTTCTAGCTTAGAAGAAGGTAGCTTTAATTGGACTTTTGTCATCATCTTTTTATTATCACTTGTCCTTTTCGTTTGGCGAAGTTTAACGGTAGTGCATCCTTTTTTAGATATTCGTATTTTGAAAAATCCAGTTATTTTACTAGGAATTATTCCTTTCTTTCTCTACCAATTTTCAAATTTATCAGCCAATTTTCTGATTCCTAATTTCTTAGTTTTAGTAAAACACGAGGCTACTTCTGCCGCTGGCTTTGCATTGCTTCCTGGAACAATGTTAGGAGCTTTTTCGGCACCTTTCTTTGGAAAATTATATGACACCAAGGGACCCAAACTTTCTCTATATGGTGGGAATCTCCTCTTTTTCTTAGCCGTTTTCGTTTTTGCATTCTTTACAAAAGCCTTAACATTACCGCTCATCATCCTTTTTTATATTTTCTTTACGATTGGGCGCAATCTGGCTTTCAACAACACGATGGCCTTATCTGTTTCACAAATTAGTCGTGAGAAGTCGCCAGATGCCACAGCACTTTTTCAAATGGCTCAAACATTTGCTGGAGCTTTAGGAACGGCGATTGCTGCTATCATGGTCAATCAAGCTCCTGATACTACGACAGGTGTGCATCTTGTCTTTCTACTCCTTTTCTTCCTCGTTATCCTTATTTTTTATCTCTTTTACTCTTTATTTCGAGCTATCAAAAATCAGAAATTTTAATCAATTTATGGTAAAATAAATAAAATATTAGAAAATGGGTGTTCAAAATGTCTTCAAAAGTGATTATTACAATTTTTGGTGCCAGTGGAGATTTGGCAAAAAGAAAACTCTATCCTTCTCTTTTTAGATTGTATAAATCTGGCAATCTGTCTAAGCATTTTGCCGTTATCGGTACAGCTCGCAGACCTTGGAGCAAGGAATATTTTGAATCTGTCGTGGTCGAGTCTATCACAGAACTTGCAGACAGCCCTGAACAAGCGCAAGAATTTGCTAGCCATTTCTATTATCAAAGTCACGATGTCCAAGATACCGAGCATTATATTGAATTGAGAAAACTACAAAATCATCTCAATGAGCACTATCAAGCAGAACACAATAAACTTTTCTTCCTATCTATGGCTCCTCAGTTTTTTGGTACGATTGCCAAACATCTCAAATCAGAACAAATTGTGGACGGGAAGGGATTTGAACGCTTAATTGTAGAAAAACCTTTTGGCACAGACCTAGCTTCTGCTAGCAAACTGAACAACGATTTGTTGGCAACATTTGACGAAGAGCAGATTTTCCGGATTGACCATTATCTCGGCAAAGAAATGATTCAAAGTATTTTTGCCATTCGCTTTGCCAATCTTCTTTTTGAAAATGTCTGGAATCGTGATTATATTGACAATGTACAGATTACCTTTGCTGAAAAGTTAGGTGTGGAAGAACGTGGTGGTTATTACGACCATTCAGGTGCACTGCGCGATATGGTGCAAAATCACACACTTCAACTCCTGTCTTTGCTTGCTATGGACAAACCCAAAACTTTTACCAAAGATGATATTCGTGCTGAAAAAATTAAGGCTTTCAAGCACTTACACAAGCCGTCCGATAATGATTTGAAAAAGCTCTTCATTCGTGGTCAATACACTTCTGGCAAAGTGGACGGGAAAAAGTACATTTCCTATCGTAGTGAACCAAATGTTGCCCCAGAATCTACCACAGAAACCTTTGCTTCTGGTGCATTCTTTGTAGATAGTGACCGATTTCGCGGGGTGCCATTTTTCTTCCGTACTGGAAAACGTCTCACTGCCAAAGGAACCCATGTCAACATTGTCTTCAAGCAAATGGAATCCATTTTCGGCTCCTCGCTTCAACCAAATGTGCTGACGATTTACATTCAACCAACTGAAGGATTTTCTCTTAGTATGAATGGCAAAGAACTGGGCGAGCAATTTAACTTAGCTCCATTGACACTTGATTATCGTACAGATGCAACAGCTTCTGGTGCGTCACCAGAACCTTATGAGAAGCTCATCTACGATGTACTAAACAATGACTCAACCAATTTTAGCCACTGGGACGAAGTTCGCTCTAGTTGGGAATTGATTGACCGTATTGAAGCCTTGTGGGCAAATAACGAAGTTCCCCTTCATCATTACAAATCAGGTACTATGGGACCCGAAGCCAGCTTTGAACTCCTTAACCAATTTGAAGCTGATTGGAACTGGCGTCCAGATGAAGCCTATCGCAAAGAAGGACGATTGGGGTAAAGTAAATATATACAAAAGACTTGCAATTCATTTGCAAGTCTTTTTTCTTATACCAAGCCCTCTAAGAGCCCTTTCATAAAGTTTTCAGAGTTAAATACTCCAATATCGTCAATTTTTTCTCCGAATCCAATCAGTTTAACTGGAATATCCAGCTCTTGACGGATTGCAAGAACAACACCACCACGCGCTGTTCCATCAATTTTCGTCAAGACAATTCCTGTTACTGGCGTAATTTTTGAAAATTCCTTAGCTTGAACAAGGGCGTTTTGACCAGTTGATGCATCCAGTGCCAAGAACGTTTCATGTGGCGAAGCTGGATCTACCCGTTTGATAATCCGTCCAATTTTTTCCAACTCTGCCATTAGGTTATCTTTGTTTTGCAAGCGTCCGGCCGTATCAATCATTAGAATATCCACATTTTCAGCCTTTGCACGCTCCATACCGTCATAAACAACGCTAGCTGGATCACTCTTTTCTGGACCTGTCACAACCGGAACATCTACTCGACGTCCCCATTCCACCAACTGAGCAACAGCTCCTGCACGGAAAGTATCTGCTGCAACTAACATGACTTTCTTGCCAGCCTGCTTATATTTATAAGCCAATTTCCCAATCGAAGTGGTTTTCCCAACTCCGTTTACACCCACAAAAAGCATGACTGTCAAACCGTCTTGTAAATTGATTTTTTCGTTAAATTGACCATCTTTCTCATAGATGTCTACTAACTTTTCAATGATGACCCGACGAAGGACATCTGGCTTTTTGGCATTTTCAAGGCGAGCTTCTTGGCGTAAGGCTTCTGTCAGATTAGAAGCGACTTGCACTCCCACGTCACTCGTAATCAAGAGTTCTTCTAACTCTTCAAAAAACTCCTCATCTACCGAGCGAAAATTAGCAAAGAAAGCATTAAGCCGCGCTCCAAAACCTGTCCGTGTCTTCTTGAGACTGCGGTCATACTTTTCCTGAACCGTTTCTTCTTGAATAAATGAACTTGCTTCAATTGGTTCGCTAATAGTCTTCTCTACCGTAGTTGACTCTGCTGAGCTTGACCATGCGTTCGCTTCGTTCAGCTGCCTCATATTTTCTTGTTCTGCCTGCTGTCTTCTAGCTTCTGCTAAACGTGACTGTAAATCTGTGGCAGCTGGATGAGTCGTATATTGCGAAAAAGCTGCTGTCTCGTCAGGTTGTGGAGTTCCCATTTCATTCTGCAATGTATGATTTTCTGGAGCTTGCGAATCATTTTCAGCTGACTCTGCATCTGCCACTATATCAGCCAACCTTGGCTCCATTTCTTCTACTTTTTCTTGAATGGTTTCAAGACGTGCCTCATCCTCAGCAAAACGTTCTTTCAATTCTGTTTGGAATGTTTGTTCATCTAGATTCTCAGATTGCGTATTCTCTACAGGAGCTGTTTCTACTTTTTCTAGATTCTTGCCTTGATCATCCTCTGATACTATTTCTACAGCTTCTTCAGGAATATTTTCAACTGGTTTTTCTTCTTTTTGGCGACCAAAAAGGCGATCAAATAAACCCATTAAATCCCTCCTTTATTTCAGTGCATATTTTTCTATAGCCCAAGCAACAGCATCTTCGTCATTCGTCATCGGCGTCACTACATTGGCGACTTCTTTGACTGCTGCTACTGCATTTTGCATAGCTACACCAATCCCTGCCCATTTTATCATAGACAGGTCATTTGCTTCATCTCCGCAAGTCATGACTTGACTTTGTTCAATTCCTAAATGAGCAATCAATTTTTCTAAGCCATTTGCTTTATGGACATTCTTCGGAGACCATTCTAACAGCATATCGCGCGACTTAAAAATTTCATATTTGTCAAATAAATCGGACGAAAGTTGAGCGATGCCACGATCAAGCGGATCTGGTGCATAAGCTGTTACACATTTATTATAAGTCTGTTGGCTAGATAAGTCTGCAAATGAAACCGACTCAAATGTTAAAGCAGGATTGCAAGTTTGGTAAAGCGATTCATGGTCTGACTGGATTTGGTAGACAGTTCCTTCGCAAATCGCATCTAGTGGCAAGCCTAACTTTTCTGTTTCCTCAAAAATGCGAGCCACATCGTCATAGGCAAAAACTGTTTTATCAAGAATTTCACCTGTATTGCGTTGCACCAAACCACCATTAAAAGTAACGGTGTATTCGTCCTCTTGATTGGCTACGCCCAGTTCGTTTAAGAAAAGCTCCATTGCTTTTAGAGGGCGACCGGTCGTCAAAACAATCTTAATTCCCTGCTCTTGAGCGGCTTTAAGCGCCGCTAAATTTCGAGCAGAAATTTTTTTCTCAGAAGTCAGTAAAGTCCCATCTAAATCTAGGGCAATCAATTTTATCTCTGCCATTATAAGCCCTCCATATACGTCATAACTGAATGCGCCGCATGATGCCCAATGACCTCTTTGGCTACTTCCAAAATCTCTGGACGAGCATTTTCAGGGGCAATGGGATAACCTGCTACTTGCATCATGTGTAGATCATTCAAATTGTCACCAAATGTCATGACCTGATCCATTTCAAGATTTAATTTCTTCGCCAATTCGACAATGGCAACGCCCTTGTCTACATAGTCTAGGACAATATCAATTGACTTATAACCTGTCGTCATAGCTTTGACACCGGGAACGTGTTCATTGACCCAGGCCTCACCAACAGCTACTGTTTCTTCAGAAAAATTGGTTGTAAATTTGAAAATTTCATCTGTAATATCCTCCAAGCGAGCTACTTTTTGGATATTTTCATTATAATGCGTACTAAAAGCTAAATAAGCTGGATCAACCGTTTCTAAAACATAGCAGCCCTTTTTACCTGTTAGAAGCAATTCACTGGTATTGATGAAAGGAGATGTCTTCAATTTCTCAAAAGCTGACAGATAAAAATCTTTGGACATGGTTGCTTCATAGAGATCTTCTCCGTGAAATTTTACCAGACTGCCATTTTCAGCAATAAAAATTATCTCATCTCGCACATCCTCAAATAGCTTTTCTAATGACAGCAAACTGCGTCCACTGGCTACTGCAAAATAGATGCCCTTTTCTTTAAAACGGAGCAACAACTGCTTCAGTCGAACCATATCAAACTGCCCTTTGTCATCTAAAAAGGTGCCGTCCATATCTGTTGCAACTAATTTTATATTCATTTTACATACTTTCTAAATCTTTTAATTTTACGGAGACAATCTTTGATACACCGGACTCTTGCATGGTTACCCCATAGATAGAGTCTGCTGCGGACATCGTTCCTTTACGGTGTGTTACCACAATAAACTGGCTGTCCTTGTCAAAGCGATTAAGATAGTCGCCAAAACGTTTGACATTAGCTTCGTCAAGTGCAGCTTCCACCTCGTCCAAAATGACAAATGGTATCGTCTTGACACGAATAATGGAGAAGAGTAATGCTAAGGCTGATAGCGCCTTTTCTCCTCCGCTCATCAGATTGAGTGATTGGATTTTTTTGCCGGGCGGTTGAACCGAAATTTCTACCCCCGCAGTCAACAGGTCGCCTTCGGTCAAAATCAAGTCCGCTGAACCGCCACCAAACATCTGTCTGAAAGTCACTTTGAAGCTCTCACGAATCGCTTCAAAGGTTGATTTGAAGCGTTCTTTTACTTCGTCATTCATTTCTTCAATGGTTTCCAAAAGCAAATTTTTCGCAGAGAGTACGTCATCTCTTTGAGTATTGAGGAAATGCAGTCGTTGACTGACTTCTTCAAATTGCTCTACCGCATCAAGATTGACTGGTCCTAAAGCCCGAATAACCTTTTCTAAGTCCTTAACCTTAGTTTCAGAAACCGTAAGATTTTCTAGTGGACGAGCCTGTTTACTAGCTTCATCAAAAGATATTTGATAGTCATCTGTCAAATTCGTCAAAAGGCGACGCAAGACATCTGCAATCTTATCTTTTTCAGCTTCTGCTTTTGCCTGTTTGCGAATCAGATCCTCATTTTGCTGGCGGGCTTGTTCCAGATGACTAGTAAGATCCTCTGCTTGCCCTTCCAAATCGTCCAGTTCAAACTGACGACGAATGGTAGCTTGGTTCAAAGTTGTCTTTTCCTGTATAGCCTGTGTTAATTGCTCTTCTAAAACAGCAATATCCACTTTTGAAGCGTTTTCTTCCTTTTGCTCCATTAGAAATTGTAAAGTTGAAATCCCTTTGTCCAATTCAGATTTTTCATTGGACAAACGCGTGAGATCCGTCTGAACGTAACGCTGATGCCCCGTCAGCTCGGTACGAGCCAAACGAAGCTCAGATAAGCGGGCTGTTAGCTTGTCTAAACGTGCTTGAACAGCATCTTTATCCGACTTAATCTGCTCAATCTCGGCTTCTGTTTCGGATTTATCTTGCTCAATTTCTGCAAGGCGATTGACTAACTTTTCTTTTTGCTCCGCCATATCAGGAAGAACTTCACGAGATAACTCTCTTTCTTGCAGCACTAAGAGCTCAGATAAGTCTTCAACCTGTTTGTGCGTTTGCTCATAAGCCATTTGAGCCTTTTGCTCTGCTAATCGTGCTTCCTCACCACTTACTTTTATTTCTTCTAACAGACTGTTGGCTTGGCTTAGCTGCGTGTGCAAATCTTCCACTTGTTTTTCTTGCTCTGCTAAAGTCGCATTCTTCTCAGAAAGTTCCATTTGTAAAGCGTCTAGCTCCGGCTTGATGAAAATCGTATTGTTATTTCGATTAGCGCCACCTGCATAAGAACCGCCTGTCCGCAATTCTGTTCCATCCAGCGTGACAATTCGTACTTGATACCGAACTTTGCGAGCGGCTGCTCGCGCATTTTCTACCGTATCAAAAATGGCTGTTGTACCTAGCAAATTTTGGAAAATATGCTCCAAACTCTTATCATAGCGCACCAAAGACGAAGCCAAACCAAGAAAACCAGTGCTTTTTTCAATGCTTCCTTGATGATGATCTGGTAAATGCCGCGCTTTAATCGTTGTCAGTGGCAGAAAAGTTGCCCGTCCTGTTCGATTGCGTTTCAGAAATTCAATTGCTCGTGTCGCAGCTTGTTCGTCCTCTACGATAATATGCTGGCTACTTGCTCCAAGTGCAATTTCAAGTGCTGTCTGGTAATGCGAATCAAAGCTCAATTTTTCACTAACAGCACCGATAATACCGCCCAGACACTCTGCTTCTTGAAGAACGCTTTTCACCCCAGCATAGAAATGACTGTGATTTTTCAGAATAGCTTCTAAACTACCAACACGCGCCTTTTTATTTTTTACATCATCCATTAAATCAAACATTGCCGTTTGGTTTTGCTGATAATTCGTTTTTACAGTTTGCACTTGCTTTAGCTGTGCCTGATAATCTGTCAGTAACTGCTGAACCGACTGCCGAGCTGTTGCTAAATCTTCCAGTTGACTTTGCTCGTTGATTTGAAGATTCTTTAAATTTTCTTTTAACTTAGCAAATTCTACTTGTTTGCTTTCAGATAATTGTAATTCGTTGGCTAAGCGACTTTCTAAAGCAGTTAAGTCATTGGATAAGTCCGCTTCTTCCTGCATCAATTGGACAAATTCAGCACGTAATTTTTCAATCATCTGGTCAGGATCATCCGAAAATGCCTCAATTTCAGCTTCTAATTTATGAATCGCTTGTTGATTTCGTTCCAATTTTACATCAAAATCAATCAACTGCTCGTCTTTTCCCTGCCATTCTGTTTGAACCGCCTCTAATTTTTCTGTCAATCCTTTCAGGCGTTCCTCATTTTCCTTCCGACTGTTGGCAGCTTGACTAGATTCTAATTTGGAAACTTCGATTTGGCGTTCTAAGTCACTGATGAGGCGGGTTAGTTCAAGCAAACTCACTTGGTCATCTGCCATTTGTTTTTGCAAATCATGGCGTTTTTCTTTCAGAAGAGCATTTTCTTGCTCTAGCTGGTCACGTTTGCTGTAATAAGCAGACAAAGATTGCTGAATCCCCACAAGCCGTTCTTCAGTATCATTCAGCTGTGTTTTATTTCCCTTTATTTGAGCAATCAATACACCCAAATAAAGAGCACGGCGTTCCTCATCCAATTTCAAAAACTGCTTAGCTGTCGTAGCTTGCTTTTCAAGAGGCTTCACTTGACTATCGAGCTCATAAATAATGTCTTCCAGCCGATCTAGATTATCTTGTGTTTGGCTGAGCTTACTTTCAGTCTCCTTGCGCCGCGTCTTGTATTTCAGTACGCCAGCCGCTTCTTCAAAAATGGCACGGCGCTCCTCTGGCTTGCTATTGAAAATTTCTTCCACCTTTCCTTGAGAAATAATGGAAAAACTATCTCGCCCAAGCCCTGTATCCATAAACAAATCATGAATATCTCGTAAACGTACCTTCTTGCCGTCTATTTTATACTCGCTATCCCCACTGCGATAAATATGACGCTCCACACGAATCTCATCTGCAGCTTGCTGGATAAAACGGTCTTTATTGTCCAAAACGACAACAACAGAAGCATAATTCAGTGGTTTGCGAGTTTCAGTCCCCGCAAAAATAACATCTGGCATTTTCCCGCCACGAAGACTTTTAACACTGGACTCTCCCAGTGCCCAACGCAGGCTTTCAGTAATGTTACTCTTTCCTGAGCCATTTGGTCCAACGACTGCTGTCACTCCCTGATCAAATATTACCTTGGTCTTATCTGCAAAAGATTTGAAACCTTGAATTTCAATTTCTTTTAAATACATGAATGACTTTCCTTTTCAAATGCATTTTTAGCAGCTTCCTGCTCTGCTAATTTTTTCGAGCGTCCTTGACCTTGTCCAACCGTTCTGCCATCAACAGATACCGCTACAGCAAATTCTTTAGCATGAGCTGGACCGGACTCAGAGATGACTTGATAGACAATCTCGACATCACCATTGACTTGGAGCAGTTCTTGTAGCTTGGTCTTGTAATCAACCACCTGCTCAAAGTCTCCAACTTCTACCTTTGGAATCATGACTTGATACAGGAAGTTTTTGACCGCTTCCACTCCCTTATCTAGCAACAAAGCTCCTAAAAAGGCTTCAAATAAATCCCCAAGAATGGTATCCCGATTACGCCCACCTGACTTTTCTTCGCCACGACCTAATTTGATAAATTGATCAAACTGGCAATCTCGACTAAAACCAGCCAAACTCTCTTCACGTACAATGGTTGAGCGAAGTTTTGACAAGTCCCCTTCTGGTTTTTTCGGATATTTTTTATACAGATATTCTGAAATCAATAATTGCAGAACAGCGTCTCCTAAAAATTCCAAGCGCTCATTGTGTGAAATGTTTAAGAGGCGGTGCTCATTGGCATAGCTAGTGTGTGTAAAAGCTGTCTCCAGCAACTTTTCATCTTGGAAGACAATTCCAAATTGCTGACTCAAAACTTTATGTAAATCTCTCATTTTTTCTCCTTTCAAGAAGAACTTTTTCTTTTAATACTTAATGAACATCAAAAATTTGACAATCACCTCCAGCTGTCTCCCAGACAATTGGAACTAGAAAGCAAGCTGCGGGGGAGCAAAAGTTCAAGTAGAGCTTTTGAAGTTGCAGGTGTAATCAACGAAGTCAGCAACAAAGAGTACAGCAAGGTTGGCAAAAGTTTCGCTTTCCTTCTTTGCCACCTCTCACAGTCACCCGAACTGTGAAATCCGACGAAGTTTGAAGAGATCTTCACAGAGTATAAAATGAAAACAAATTCTCTATTATTATATCAAAAAATACTTGATACTCCAACGATACCAAGAATTTGATAGGAAAAGTTCACCAGAGATGAAATGAATTTTCATTCTTTATCTAGAATGACTTTGAATAAATAATACGTCATAAAAAGGGTTAAGGTAGCTAAAGCAAACTTCACCCAGATAAGAGGTGCAAAGAAGATAGAAATTCCCATTAGAATATAAATGGAAATAAGAATTTTTCTCTTACGCTCCCGAGCAATGGCACCTGTTTCGTGAAAGTCCGCCACATAGATTTGATACAACTTAGTGTGGTACAACCATTATTCAAACCGCTTAGAACTGCGTAAAAAACAAGTAACAGACAGCAGTAAAAGGAAAGCTTCAACAAGAGCAGCCCCCAAAGCAGTGAAAGCAATGAAATGATTAAATAAAAATTCACATTGACTCTCCTAAATATCAGTCAATGGAGTTGCCGTATCTGGAGATGTATCACAAATATGAAAATCATGCTCAACCGCCAAATCAGTCTGTTCCAATTGATTAACCATTGTGATATGAGCTAATTCTTTGGTATTATTTTCTTTGCTAAGATGCCCTAGATAGATTTTCTTAGTGCGATAACCCAACGTACGAATCATGGTTTCTGCCCCGTCATCATTCGACAAATGTCCTTGGTCAGATAAAATCCGCTGCTTCAGGCTCCAAGGATAAGCTCCACTACGAAGGATTTCAATATCATGGTTGGACTCAATCAAATACCCGTCCGCATTTTCAATAATCCCTGCCATACGATCGCTAACATAGCCAGTATCCGTCAGTAGAACAAAACTTTTATCGTCTTTCATCAGTCGGTAAAATTGCGGTGCAACCGCATCATGACTAACACCAAAACTTTCAATGTCAATATCGCCAAATGTCTTGGTTTTTCCCATTTCAAAAATGTGCTTCTGACTGACATCAATCTTCCCAAGCGCTACTTCCATCGCATTCCATGTTGCTTGATTGGCATAAATATCTAAATGATATTTCCGTGCCAAAATGCCCACACCATGGATATGATCCTTATGCTCATGCGTTACCAAAATGGCATCCAACTCCTCTGGTTTACGGTCAATTTCACTCAATAAGCTGGTAATTTTCTTCCCAGATAAGCCCGCATCAATCAACAACTTCTTCTTTGGAGTTTCTAAATAAAAACAGTTACCGGTAGAACCTGACGCTAAAATACTGTACTTAAATCCCTTCTCGTTCATGCTACCCTTCTAATTCATCTTCTTCCCAATCATCATCTTTGACAGCTTCCTTATCATAAGGCAGGACAATAGTAAAGGTTGAACCTTTGCCGTACTCGCTCTTTGCCCAGATAAAGCCGTTATGCTGCTTGATAATCTCTTTGGCAATGGCTAAGCCCAGTCCGGACCCACCTTGTGCACGACTTCTCGCTTTATCTACACGATAAAATCTATCAAAAATTTTCGGTAAATCTTTTTTAGGAATTCCTAAGCCTTCATCTGAAATCGACAAAATCATTTGGGTATCCGTCGTTTTCATACTGACCGTAATCTTGCCACCGTCAGGAGAATATTTAATGGCATTGTTGATAATATTATCAATCACCTGTGTCATCTTATCTGTATCAATTTCGACCCAAATAGAGTTAATCGGATAATCTCGTATAATTTCATACTTTTTATCATCATTCTGGCTTCTGATTTTATCAAAACGGTTCAAAATAAAGGTGATAAAAGCTGTAAAATTCGTCAATTCAATATCCAAATGACTGGTTGCATTGTCAATACGTGACAAACTCAGCAAGTCCGAAACCATGCGCATCATCCGATTGGTCTCGTCTAATGAAACCTTGATGAAATCCGGTGCGACTGGTTCTGATAAGGCACCTTCATCTAGTGCTTCCAGATAAGACTTGACACTGGTCAAGGGAGTACGTAATTCGTGACTGACATTCGAAACAAACAGTCTCCGCTCACGCTCTTCTTTTTCCTGCTCCGTTGTATCGTGTAGCACTGCAACCAGCCCTGAAATAAAGCCTGATTCTCGCCGAATCAAGGCAAATCGGACACGTAAACTTAAAAACTCTCCATTTTCATCCTGCGAATCAATGGTCAACTCTGGAACTTTCGTAATCAAGTCTCGTAAGTCATATTCGTCTTCGATATCCAACAGTTTTAAGATATTCATCTTTCGTGCTTCAGACTCTTTGACCCCCAACTGCTTGGTCGCCATATCATTGATCATGATAATCTGCCCACGACGATTGGTCGCAAGAACACCGTCCGTCATATAGGATAAAATACTCGACAGGCGCTTAGTTTCTTGCTCTAAATTTTCATGCGTTAGACGGATTACCTCAGATAAATCATTGATACTATTGGTAATATCCGTAATTTCTGGACCACCTTGTACATCTAAAATTTCTGAGTAATTGCCTGCAATTAAATCTTTTACTTTTTGATTCAATTGGCGAATACGAATATTGTCTCGCCTATTTTCCAAGGAAAGCAAGGTAACCACCAAGATGAACCCTAAAATAAGTAAAACAAATACAAAGTCTTTTGATACAATAAATTGTCTAATATTATCAATCATTGTTTCTCATGTAATATCCAACGCCGCGCCGCGTTAAAATGTACTCTGGTCGGCTAGGAATATCCTCTATCTTTTCTCTCAAACGACGAATTGTCACATCAACAGTCCGCACATCTCCAAAATAATCATAACCCCACACCGTTTCTAGCAGATGTTCACGCGTCATCACTTGTCCGATATGCGTTGCCAAATGGTGGAGCAATTCAAACTCACGGTGTGTTAAATCCAATTCTTCGTCATGCTTTTTCACGACAAAAGCATCGGTCAAAATCTGCAAATCTCCAATCACAATTTCTGTCGGAGCAGCTTCTGCTTCTTGATTTTCAATTGTCAAATCTGTGCGCCGCAAAATGGCTTTGACACGCGCCTGCAACTCACGATTAGAGAAAGGCTTTGTCATATAGTCATCCGCACCGATTTCAAGACCAATAACTTTGTCAAATTCGCTGTCTTTGGCAGAAAGAACGATGATTGGCACATTACTCGTTTTCCGAATCGTTCGCGCCACCTCTAAGCCGTCCATTTCAGGCAACATCAAGTCCAAAATCAAAATATCTGGACGTTCTGCTTCAAACATCTCTAACGCTTCGCGACCGTCAAAGGCTGTCACTACTTCATAACCTTCTTTTACCATGTTAAACTTTATAATATCTGAGATTGGCTTCTCATCATCTACAACTAATATTTTTTTCATTTTATTTACCTTTTTCTATCTTTTTATTATACCAAATTTTTCTTAAAATTTACCAATTCAACTCATAACACATCATTTCTTTACTTTACAAATTTAAAACAAATATGTTAAAAATATGACAGCAAAGACAGTCTTTTATATCAAAAAATAGTCCAGACAAAAGCCTTAGACCATTCATTGAATTCTTAGGAAAAACTATGAAACGCAATACACCTGTCTTAACTTTTCACTGCTACTGTAGTAATTTCCTAAAGAAGCAAATGTTCGAGCTGCTTGATGTTCATTTACTTGTCTTTCTCCAGCGAAATACGCTATAACCTAACAGCGTCCCCAACAATAAACAGATAAAATAGGCCACATGATACAGTAAAATCCATTCACCAAAGATCATAATCGTCACAAAGAACATAAGCGTTGCTAAAAGCAAAAAACGGCAAGAAAAACCATATAGTCCAGCATAGACAGCTCCCACAAGGAATGTTGCCAGCGGTGAATATATCAAAACATTATTCACCACCAACCCCTTTCGTAACAATTCGTCCATCGGTATCACGTAAACAATTCCATAAAATAACAAATAGAAAAAGAGTAGTACGGCTAAAAAAGGAATATCGCGTTTCATTTTCCCACCTCGCTAGTTTTGGAATTTTATTTCAGGTATTTCTGTATATTTTTGATTTGTCGTTTAGATGCTTTAAACATTCGCGCTGATCCATTTACAGGAAGGGCTATCGCTTTTTTGGGAAGATAAATGACAGATTTCGCTAATCGCTTACTAACAGACTCCTCCGGATATAAATCATTGTTGAAATCTTTTGAAATGGTTAAATCCAAATAAAATTCATAGACACGACGTCCAAAGTTTTCAGCAGAGATTTCGTATAATTTTGCAGCGAGACTTTTCTCATCCAAATCCGGTGTTGCAATAACAGCTTCCAAAATCGCTCCTGCCAAATCACGTTCTTCATAATAAAGCGTTCCAAACATTTTATCATTGATAACATTGTCTAGATAAGGATTTCCATGCGCAATAATCGGAGTGCCACTCGCTAGACTTTCTAAATACGTCAAGCCCTGCGTCTCACTCGTTGAAGCGGAAATAAAGAAATCCGCTGCTTTATAATACAAGGCTGTCTCACTGGGTGCAATCATTCCTGTGAAAATCACTGCATCCGTAATATTCAACCGTTTGGCTTGCGCTTTTAAGTCAGACAAATAAGGTCCATCTCCTGCCACTACCAATTTCACATCTGGATTTTCTTCTAAAACAGCCGGTAGAGCAGCTAAAACTGCCTGAATATTTTTTTCATACGAAACACGTGATAGGCTAAGCAACATGGTTTCTTGATTTGAAATTCCTAATTTTCCCCGTAAATCAGCAATGTTCTCACTAGTAATTTCTGGACGTTCAAATTTAGCCAATTCAATTCCAGTAGGAATAACACGTTTTTCTACTTTTACTTTGTATTTCATGAGCAAGTCATAAACAATCTCGCTCGGACAAATCACACCGTCTAAATCACTCATAAAACCGCGAACAATGTATTTGACCATGCTAGGACGAATGACCATGCCTTTAGCAATATAACGTACATAATCCTCATACTGTGTATGATAAGTATGAACAACTGGAATTCGCAGCTCCTTTGCAATCCAAACACCTAATAAACCCAAAGAAAATTCAGTCTGGGTATGAATAATATCCAATTGATATTGGCGAGCAATCTCTAAAGCCGTTGAAAAACCGCGATAAGCAATTCGCCGATCTTTAAAGGCAAAAAACGGCACGCTGGGAATTCGAATAATCTGCCAATCCTCATAACGATTGACATCCTTATCTGTCGTTGTAAAAATAAAAACAGTATGTCCAAGCTTTTCTAATTCTGTTTTTAAAGTGCGAATACTAGTTGCCACCCCTGAAACCTGAGGGAAATACGTATCCGTAAAAAGACCAATTCGCATGCTACATCTCCAATACTTCTTGATAAGCATCCACAAGTTTATAAGCCACATCATCAATTGAACGACTCTGCGCCACCTTATAGCCAGCTTCTCGCTTATCTACTTTACCATCCAAAATCTTTTGGATAGAATCTACAAATTCATCTACATTATGCCCCAATTCAGCTGATTGCTCATCAATCCAGCCCTCATATACAGGAATATCCCGTAAAACGACATGTTGATGACTAGCCAACGCCTCTAGCACTACAATCCCTTCTGTCTCCTCATAACTTGGGAAAAAGAAAAGACTGCTACCACTCATAGCTCCCTCAAAAACGGCACCTTTAAAATAACCCGGGAATTCAACATTTTTAGGATGATTAAAAAGTACAAGATTTCTGATTTTCCGAGGAATGATCCACTTGTTAATACTACCCAGCCAAATAAAGCGAACATCTGGCATTCTGCGTGCTACCTCTACAAAGTCTTCTATTCCCTTGCGTCTGAAATAAAGTCCCGCACAGACAACCACCTTATCTCCTTCTTGGGTATGAAAATGTTTTCTAAACACTTCTTCTTTATGTGGATCTTTTTGATATTTATGAAGGTCAATCCCATTAGAAACCGCCACAATTGGTGTTGTAACGCCATAGCCCTGAATCAACTTTTTGGAATACTCAGACGGTGTAATGATAAAATCCGCCATTTGGTACATGTGAGCCAGATATTTTCCAAAGGCTTCCGCAAAAAAGTTTGACCCGATAAAAGAATTTCGAAAATCTTCTTTAGTCGAATGCCCATGCATAATCACTTTTTTTCCTTGCTTTTTTGCTTTGTGCAAAAGTCGCAAACTTCTAGGTCCATAGGTATTGATATGAACCACATCATAATCTCCTGAAGGATCTGTCGTGTAGGGAATTCCAGCCAAATCTAGGGCTTTCATCTGATGTTGCAAAGCTCGTCCAATGCCTGATTTTTCTAAAACCGCTTTACCTTCTAAATACAGTAATACTTTCATGTCTTCTATTATACCCAAAAGATAGAAAAAATAAAACCAAGAAGGGACATCGCATTATAAAAGCAAAAGAAAAAGACCTTACGGTCTCTTCCCTACTTCCTTGTTGAACGGCGCTCAATAAGGCCATGAGCTAATACCACTTCGCGTTCTTCTAGCTCTTCCTTGTGCATAATCTTAGTCAGCATGCGCATACTAATCGCACCAAGGTCATACAAAGGCTGACCAATAGTTGTCAAATTTGGACGAGTAAAGCGTGCTAC
Organism: Streptococcus sp. HMSC073A12; assembly: GCF_001812815.1. Classification (NCBI taxonomy): domain Bacteria; kingdom Bacillati; phylum Bacillota; class Bacilli; order Lactobacillales; family Streptococcaceae; genus Streptococcus; species Streptococcus sp. HMSC073A12. Next base: position 83,490 of record NZ_KV810530.1, read on the forward strand.
TTGTGAATCATCGCTAGTGATGATTTCAAAGTCTTCTGGTACATTTACACCCTTGTCTGATAAACTATTTAACAGCCCAGCCGCCAGCTCATCACCAGTCACAAAAGCTGCTGTAGCTTTAGAAGCAATGATCCGTTCTGCTAATTGATAACCATCATCATAGCTGTATTTTGACTCAAAAACCAATCCTTCACTATAAGTAAGTTTAGCTTTCTTCAAAGCTTCTTTGTAACCAGCTAAACGAATCTTACCATTGATATCATCCACCAAAGGTCCGCTTACAAAAGCAATTTTTTGATTATTTTTCGTAAGACGTTCAACTACATCCATGGTTGCTTGCTTATTGTCAATATTCACACTTGGTAATTGATGCTCCACATCAACTGTGCCTGCAAGCACAACTGGCGTCCGCGAACGAGAAAACTCGGAGCGAAGCTTTTCTGTTAAATGATAGCCCATAAAAATGATACCATCTACTTGTTTTGAGAACAGCGTATTGACAACAGAAACTTCTTTGTCATCATCTTCATCACTATTGGCTAAGACAATATTATATTTGTACATCTCTGCGATATCATCAATTCCTTTTGCAAGCGTTGCAAAATAACTGCTTGTAATGTTTGGAATGACAACTCCTACTGTTGTCGTTTTCTTACTGGCAAGTCCACGAGCAACTGCATTTGGACGATAATCAAGGCGGTCAATCACTTCCAAAACTTTTTTTCTTGTATTTTCCTTTACATTTTTATTTCCATTTACCACACGGCTAACGGTTGCCATTGAAACTCCCGCTTCACGGGCGACATCATAAATCGTTACAGTATCATCTGTGTTCATAAATTATCCTTTCTATTATTGAAAATATCGTTTTCACATTCCTACCAAAATCATTTTATCACTTATTGGAAACACTTTCAAGCATTTTGATAACTTTTTGAAAAATCTTGTTCTTTAGGCAAATTTCTAGCAATTTTATCAATGATTTTACAAGAAAAATCTACCCAATCTGTGAAATTTTTGAAGCGACAAAAAAGTTCTTACTGTCCTCTTGATTTTTACTTGTTTTTTTGCAAAAATAGAGGAGTAGAAAGAAGGTAACAGAATGACCAAAATAAATCAAATTATTTCTTATCTAGAAACAGAGAAAACATATGTCGCCGTGGTTTCTGATCCTGTAACGATTAATTATTTAACAGGATTTTATAGCGACCCTCATGAACGCCAGATGTTTCTTTTTATTTTCACAAATCATGAACCACTGCTCTTTGTCCCAGCTCTTGAAGTAGATCGCGCTAGTGCGATTGTTGATTTCAAGGTTGTGGGTTATGTTGATTCTGAAAATCCATGGAAAAAAATCAAAGCAGCCTTGCCAGCGGACAGTGCCCACAAAGTTGCTGTTGAGTTTGATAACTTGATTTTGACCAAATACAATGGACTGCGTACTGTTTTTGAACAAGCTGAATTTACAAACTTAACACCTTGTATCAATCGTATGCGTCTCATCAAATCATCCGATGAAATTAAGAAAATGTTTGTTGCTGGAGAATATGCAGATAAGGCTGTTAAGATTGGTTTTGAGACTATTTCTCTCGATAAAACAGAAACAGATATTATTGCTCAAATTGACTTTGGTATCAAACAACTCGGCTATGAGATGAGCTTTGAGACTATGGTTTTGACAGGTGATAATGCTGCTAATCCGCACGGCATTCCGGGTGCAAACAAAGTCGAAAACAATGCCCTGCTTCTATTTGACCTTGGCTGTATGGTCAATGGTTATGCCAGCGATATGACACGGACAGTTGCTGTTGGAAAACCAGATCAGTTTAAAAAAGACATTTACGATCTAACGCTTGAAGCTCAACGGGCAGCTCTTGACTTCATCAAACCCGGAGTAACAGCTCATGAAGTAGACCGCACAGCACGCGAAGTCATCGAAAAATCCGGTTATGGTGAATATTTCAATCATCGTCTGGGACATGGTATCGGTATGAGCGTACATGAATTTCCATCTATCATGGAAGGAAACGATATGGTTATCGAAGAAGGTATGTGCTTCTCTGTTGAGCCTGGAATTTATATTCCAGGAAAAGTTGGTGTTCGTATCGAAGACTGCGGTCATGTCACAAAAAATGGCTTTGAAGTCTTTACAAGTACAAGCAAAGATTTACTCTATTTTGATTAAAATACTGAAAAAGATGCTAAAATAGTTGATTTAAGGACTGAAGCCTGTATTGGTTTTGGTTCTTTTTATTTTGAACTCTAACTTTGTTGTAATCATCGAATTAACTAATTAACTCGTTTAGTAATTAAATCTGTTTTCAAATCTATAAAGCATCTTAACTTTTAACATACCAAAGAAAATTTTATTGTTCTTGATGCCAATTTCTTTTCATGTCATAAAAAGATGAAGAATTCTTTTCGACAAAAAATAATGACAAAATCAATTTTACATATTGTTATATTCTATCCATAACTCATTTCATAAGAAAAAACTCCATAGTTGAATTTTTAGCCAACTATAGAGATTTGTAGAGCTACTTATTATAGCTTTTTACTCACTATGTACTTTAAAAAAATCTTTTGACAAATAGCCCTTACCCGCCACCATATCATATTGAACAAGTTTCAGGTCTTCTGCAATTTGCCGCCCCTCCTCATCCAAATCTTTTTTATCAACACTTGCTTTGTGTAAAACTTCTGTTAATAAAGCATAATAAGGTGACACTTTTGAATTGGTTTGTTCTAATAATAGAGCTGTGAAGTCACTTGAATTTACAATCGGATAGTCCAATTTAGGCGTCTCATAATTACTCCACACAAAATAGTCGGTCAAATATTGGCTATCTGGATTATTTTTGAAAGCTGACTGTGGATAAAGCCCTGGTAAATGATCTCCATAAAAAACAACTGTAATTTTTTTATTTATTTTTGAAAGTTGATTAAGAAAATCCTTTGTGGCCACGTCTGTGTGGTATAATAAACGAGTATAGTTAGTTAATTGGTCATTTTCATCACTAGAAAAATTTGAATTAGAAGCTTCAATATTATTTGGTTCTTCTTCTTTCCAAGGAGAATGATTTTGCATCGTCATAACAGAGAAAAATTGATTTTGGCTATCTTTCATATTATCAAGAATTAATTGATAAGAGGAACTATCACTATAATTTACTCCTTGATAATGAACATCTAGTCCTTTTGTTATTAAACTAACAAACTTAGAATACCCTAGAGATTTATAAATAACATTTCTAGAATAATTTGTTGGGGCAGCCAAGTGAATAGCGATACGATTCTTAGCTTCAAATTGGTCGCTAATAACAGGAAATTTGTTCATTTTAGGAACAACTTCTGTATAAGCAACAGAAATACTAGGTGACAAATTATAGAATGGTAGACCAGTTAGCGATTGAAACTCCATATTTGCTGTTCCACCACCATAGCCATCTGATTTCATTAAACCACTCGTAGTTTGGTTCTTAATGTCTTGAATATTTGAAATAGGATTTTGAGAAAGCTTAACCCCTTCAACACGAGCAGGATCAGAAAAACTTTCACTCAATATGTAAACAACCGTTTGTTCTTCTATCTTATTTGTTCGTTCTGTATTTAAAATTTGAGAAGCTTTTTGATATTTTTGCTCAATTGCTTTAATTTTTTCGGCACTATAACCCTGAGGTTTATACATGGTGCTGTCTGACAGTTGCGATAACCAAACAAATGCAAGTGAACGAGAGCGAGCATTTATCGTGTTTCCATACCAATTCAAATCTTCATAATTATTAAGAACAGAAATTATAGGTATGTTCTCTTGAATTTTACCGTCTTTTCTATTTGCAAATATCCCTACAATTGAGGTTAGAAATATTACAGTTAACATCAAAATAGAGAAACGATATTTGTAATTTTGTATGATCTTACTTGCTAATATTTTGTTTCTGAAAAAATAATACAAACTTACTATTACAAGAAGTCCTAGTAAAAGATATACTATATACGAAAATCCGTTAATGAATTCTAATAGTAGTTTAGGCTCCTTTAACCAAACTATATCACTAGGTAATATCGGTTCTTGACGAAATTGGAATTTAAGGCTACTTGCTACTGTCACCCCACTAATGACTAATAAGATAAATATTGTAGAAATTAAAAAACGATTAAATATTAGATAGATAATCAAAAAAATAACAAAGAAAATAATAATTTGAAATGGAGTTGCTCCTGTTGAAAGGCGAAATTCTGCATCCCCTCTTATACTATTTTGTATTGTAAAATTAAAAACAATCGCAAATAATAGACTTAATAAGCTCGCAACTGAAAAACTAGCTTTATTTTTACAAATATCCTTTATTGCTTTTACTGAGAAAAAACTAGGAATGATAAGTAGAATCGTTAAATAAACCAGTAATCCTATTAAAGAGAAAGCGAAGTAATCGGTTATTTGAAATTTATTATTAACAATAAAGTTCTTTAAAAAACTAGTCTGCTTAAGAAAGTTTAATGTTTTACTATCTAATAATACGAAATTCAATAATATCTGTGATAAAAAGAATGTTTCTAAAATATCATGATTTTCATTATCAATTCTCAAACTATTGAATTTTATATTATTTAATTTAGGAATATATTTAAAAATAATTGCTATCAACAATGTAGGAATAATAAAAACTAGCGAATTATATTGTAAAAAGTGATTAGCTTTAAAATCCCATAGATTATAAGAAGATACCGTCAAATGCATAGACATTTCTAGCAAGTAAGAAAAAATTAAATAGCCAATATAAATAAATAATATAAAAGCATATAATTTTTTATTTACAAATTTTGATATAACATATCCTAAAAATATTTCTACTGCTAGTACACATAACAAGCCTAGCGTTAGATATGAATTGATTGTTATATTTTTACTTTCTTCTAATATAAAATTTAAACAAGCCCCTATTACATTAAAAAATAAGAAGCTGATTAACAATATACTAAATTGTCTATAATATTTAATTAAAAATTTCATAATGATTGCCCAATAAAATTGATTTATCTTAATTACTAAAAGACAAATCTAAGTAGTCTTTAATAAAGAAATTTCCTCAATGTTTGTTATAAGATAAGATCAACTTGAAAAGCTTCAAGAAATAATTCTTCTTTTTAATCTTCTCAGCAAATATTTAACAGCACTCCCTGGTCCACGATAGATATATTTCAGAGCACCTTTAATGCCGCCAATATTGTCAAAGTTTATATATGTATTTGGCAGGGTATCTGGACGGATATTTAAAACGATATTATCCACAAAAGGAGTGATATAAATCTCATTTTTAGAGATTGCATAGTCATAACGTTGAGACCAAGCTAAATAAACTAAAATTCGCTCAATGGAATGTAGAATGGTATGTTGAGGCAATGGTTCTGCTGGAATATCAGCATCTTGCAAATTCAAATCAAATAAAGGCTTTAGAGCATCATATTTGAACCAAATAAAGGTTCCATAACTCATGATAAATGTATTTAATTGATTGAAATCTATAGACCGTTTAATATTCATTCGTTCCCAAAGTAAATTCATATCATCTGCAAATTTATTCTCATTCCACGGATCAACAATCTTTGTATAACGGAAAAAAGTTGGAATATCAGCAATAACTAAACCTAACCGTTCATCACTTTCCAAACTAGCCATAATTTTATCCGCCGGTTTGATTAACATATCAAAAAGTTCATTTCTCCATGAATCTCCTACCCAATGCGGATATTCTGGAGATTTTTTCGTATGAAAATGACCAATATAATCATATTTTGATAGTTCATTTTTGAGTTTTAACATCGGAATAACATCACGACCGAGATTTCCAGTAATATAAACTTTGCCTACCTTACCACGTTCTGTTAGAATCTTCTCAATTTCTGCTTTCTTTTTCTCAGAATCTGTTGTCAAAAACAAATCATAATCAAAATGAAAATTTTCAAAAGCCGTTAAAAACACTTCCAAAAGATCTACATAATAAGTATGGAGATGCACCGCAACTTTCTTTTGATTTGAATACTGAAGTTGATTATCTTTTAATACTTTTCTATCAAGCAAATATGGAGGCGTTGGTAAACTCATATCAGACATGTGAGATAAAATAAATTCTGTCGGATAATCTGATACCTTTTCAATCTCTTGCAGTAAGTAAGGGGCTAAATGTTGAGTTAAATCAAACGTTTTTATCTTAATAAAAGGAACGTGATTTTCCAACAAAACATGCGGATAATGAATTGTGAAGTTACTATGGAAGAAGTCATCCTTTAAAGGCACTGTATCCAAAATTGTCTGGTATTTAAAACCTGCATCTACAAATTTCTTAGTGTACTGGGTCTCATAATTATCAATAACCTTTTGTACATCTATATAATTTTCAATTGATTGCCAGAAGTTTTGAAATACAGTTGACTGAACGAGTCTCTTTTTAAAAGAAATAAAATAAGATTGAAGATGCTCATTAATGAACAGATTTCTTTGTTTTACTTCTTGATGATTTGTCATTCCCCAAAAATCTACTTCTGGATCAGACTCATATCTTTGATAAATAGGTTCCATATCCCAAAGTGGACCAAAACAGGTATCGTTCATTACGGTAATTGAATCATATTCTTTCAACTTATCAAAACCGACTAAAGCCATGCCATCATGCCAAGCTCCAAAATCATAGCCAGTATTTTCACGTTGAATAAATTCATCAATCAGCTTTTTGTCACGAAGTTTTTCCACTTCAGATAGGCTTAACTGACTATTTGAAATAAAAATAAGTTTTTCAAATAAAGGTCGCATATGTTCAATTTGGTAAAATACATGTCGACTGATATGGTCGTATTTGTTAAAATGAACATAAATTAATAATCGTTTCATTGTCTTCTCCTAAAGAAGTTAATAATTTTAGTCGGAATTATCCAGCGTCGGCTCCCTATAACCGCATTGTGTTCATGAACTAATTCTTGATAATTACATTCTAACTGGTGAATACGCTCTTCCAAATCCGTAATGTTCTCCAGCAATTTCTGGTTAACTTCATTCGCCTCTGAAAGTTCAGTCAAAACTGAACCTTCTTTCATAGGATCAGAAATATCTTTCATTTCATACGAAAAAAGAAATTCTGAATCCTCAACATCATCAATCTGATAATGAAGTTGAGGATCATTTTTCCCGAAAAGCAATTCATTAGAAAGCAAGAGTCCGTTTGTAAAGGCAACTTTCAACTCTGTTTGTTTATGATAAGTTTTTAGACTAACGTTTTTATAATAATTGGGAATCTCAGATAAATCAATTCTCAATCTAGCTGCTTCATGTGGAATCTGAAAATAAAGCTCATCTGCATACTGTAATGGGAATTTCAGACTATTTGTTTCCGAAAATTCTTCATCTGCCCGTGCATAAAAAATCGTAATACGCTGCTTCTTTATATTCAATATGGAATGATTTGGCAACGTTTCTCCTAGCAAGGAGCTAATAGCTTGTAGTGATTTCTCTGTTCTTGTTGAAAGAGATGCTAGATGTGCAAGTAAATTATCATAACACTTATCAAGCGTGTAAAGCTGTTTAGCTCTCTCGCTTGCAAGAACTGCATTATTCTTATTTATATCGAAATTTTCAAGAAAGTCTGCCATCTTATCAGCCAATGAGTCGATATTTCCCAACTGATATGTCGTACCGCTATGAAAATATTCTTTAGCTGATTTATAGCCATCATTATTTGAAACTATTGTAGGAACTCCTCTTAAAATAGATTCAACAAAAACAAGAGAAAAGGATTCAGATTTCGAGGTGCATACACAAATATCTGAGTTTGTCACTTTTTTCCATGGTTGATCATTATAACCCCAAAATTGGACATTAGTTAATTCATATTTTTCAATATAAGCATCACACTCTTCTTTTGTCTCTTTTTGCCAATCACCAATAAAAATTAGGGGAATATCATTGCGCCTAAGTTTTTTATATGCTTTAAGAAGCTCAATTTGATTTTTATTTTCATTTATTACACCAATTGAAATGATTCTTCTTTGATTGGACTCTGCCAAAGCTTCAGTTGTAAATTGTGTATAAGGAATAAATGTTTCTAAATTAGCAGGATTGTTATTTAACTCAGCTAATTTTTGGGCTAGATTTCCCCGTACAGAAAAAACTTTATCCGAATTCTCAAAAATAAACTTCATTTTTTTTGCATAATATTGAAATTCTCTCTCTGGAAATTCATGGATAAGCCAAAAATGTGGGATATCCTCACAGGCCGCTGCTACAGCTCCTTGAAAAACATTTGCTGTATTAGAAATAACTAAATCAATATCTTGCTCAACAATAATATCTCGTATTTCTTTAATATTCTTTTGATAATATATTACCCTTTCTTCCTTAGAAAAGAGACGATCGCCTGGTGCTTCTTCCCACCACCATTTTATCGTAGATAGTGGAAATAAATGAACATTGGCATTCGACAGCTTGCTTTCATAACTTGCATGAGTTGGGTGCCCGTTTTCAGGATAGACGTTGTAAATGTCATAGCCTATTTCAGATAAATAAACCATTAAATTCGTTATTGATTTCTCGGCTCCATTATCTAAAGTTCCAGTTGGAGAGATAAATAAAATACGCTTTACCATATTAAGCCCTCGCTTTGTAAAGTTTTATGTGTGCGATTCTTGCCAACTTCCATTTCTAACAAGTAAACCTGTTGCCGAATCTAGTGCTGATTCGTCATCCTCTGGAATATCATTCCGTTCAATAAAGACGATTGGAGCTTTTGAAGATACGGCAAAGGCTAAAACACGTTTGTCAGAATCACGAATGGTTGCTTCCAATCTTAAACGAGCATGATTTAAATAAGGAAGTTTGCATGTATAGATGACTTTCTTTTCTCCTGTTCCACTAATTTTTAAATCCATAGAATTATCATTGTAATAGCCATAATTAGTGTTTATATCAACGAACGACATAGCAATATGAGTCTCAATATCTTGAAGCTGTGTAAAAGTAAATTCAAACTTCAATTCATCGTCTGGTGTTACTTGATTTGGAGATAACAATTTTACTTCAAAATTTTCAACCAATGCAACTTGTTTCGTTTTATTCTCTGAAGCAGCAGCTTTTTCTTGTGTTGGTTGAATCGCATTATCAAAGCTATATTGATTCGCAACATCATCCGGATTTCCAATCGCCTTAATCAATCCGTCCTCAATCAAAACAGCTTTATTGCAATATTTCTTAACAGCGCCCATGTCGTGCGTAACAAGAATGGTTGTTTTCCCAGATTTTTTTCGTTCTAAGAAATAATCGTTACATTTTCTCTGGAAAGCTTCATCACCGACTGCAAGAACTTCATCAAGAATGAGAACATCACCTTGTGCTTTAATCGCGACCGAAAACGCCAAACGAACTTGCATTCCGCTTGAATAATTCTTCAGTTTTTGATTCATAAATTCATGTAACTCAGCAAAATCAACGATATCATCGTACATAGCATCAATTTCTTCTGTTGTAAAACCAAGCATGGCACCGTTCATATAGACATTTTCACGTCCAGTTAATTCTGGGTTAAAGCCGACACCAAGTTCAATAAAAGAAACCATTTTCCCATTAACAGTGACTTTTCCTTTCTCAGGGACATAAATTTGAGAAATGATTTTTAAAAGAGTGGACTTTCCTGAACCATTACGGCCAACAATCCCAAAGAAATCACCTTCTTCGACCTCAAAGTTAATATCTTTTAAAACATGTTGTTCCGTATAGCCTTTAATCCCCTTAAAATAATTGACTAAATTGGTACGTAAACTTTGCGTTGCTTCAGTAGGAAGTTTAAAATACTTGCTGACATGATCAACTTTTACTGCAATTTTTTTATCTGACATTATAAAATCTCCGCGAATCTCTTAGCATTTTTGTGGAAAATATAATACCCAATTCCAAAGATAAAGAAAGGAAGAATATAGGGTACCATAGCAACGCCTTTATGACCAATTAAATCCCAGCCACGCATGCTTCCTGAAAAAACAATATAGTGCCGCAAATCTTGAATAATCTGTGCCAAAGGATTTAGCATCATGAGTTTTGCAATTGTTACCTGACCACGTTGCAAAATAAAGGTAAGAGAGTAGATAATAGGTGTCGCATACATTCCTGCTTGCATCACCACTTCCCAAATCGGACCAATATCTCTATATTTAACAAATAACGTCGCCAACACAAAAGCGATTCCTGTTGAAAATAAAATCAATTCAACAAATAATGGAATAACTGTAAGCCAGCCAATGGATACTGCTACTCCATTAACCAAAGCAAAGATGAAAACGACCAATAAATTAATAGAGTAGTTAATTGCTGCACCAACAACTGAAGAAATAACAATAATCTCTTTTGAAAAGTTCAGTTTCCGAAGCAAATCACCACGAGAAACGATAGACATCATCCCCATATTTGTAGCTTCAGAGAAGAAATTCCAAGTTACCATACCGATTAAAAGACCGATAGCATAATGTGGCGTTCCATCATCAAATCTCAAGAAGCGCACAAAAACTAAATACATAATCGTAAATAAGAGCAAGGGCTTCAAAATGGACCATAAATGCCCAATCAAGCTCCCTTGATACCGTAATTTAAAATCTGTTTTAATCATCTCGCGTAAGAGAATCATATTTTTTCGACTAAATAAGTCCATCATTACTCCTTATAAGCAAATTTTGTAAGAATGAGTGTTGTAAAGACAAAAGTGTGGAAGGCACGATTCTTTCGATAACCATATTTTTGAAGACGACGTAAGCGTTCCATAAACGGGACTTCCATGATTGTCACAAAATTTTCAATCAGTTCTTTATTTTGAGTAGCCAAAGGCAAAGCTAATAAATTCCTTGCTTGTTCTTGGCTATCTTGAATCAATTTCCAATATTTTGCGAAGAGAATATGCGGGCGAATCCAATTCTGCATTCTTTTTCTGAGGGTTCTTGCACCTAAAACATTATTGGAATGTTGCCGATATAATTCACTTGGTTGGTCTATATAGACTAAATGACCAAAAGCTGCTGCCAACAAAGCCAAATACCAGTCATGCATGAGAAGATCATGAGCTTCTTGGCCTGCCCATAAGTCAGCCAGAGCTTGGTTAATCATCGAAACGCCGCCTGTAACAGTATTTTCTGTTAATTCTTGGAGCAGTTCCGTGTTTGCATGGTCAGACTGTGTACGAATCATACTTTCATGTACGACATTTAACTCTTGATCTACAACTTTTAAATCCGTGTAAACCAGCAAAGGCTGACTGGTATCGTGTTTAATCGCTTCTTCTAGCTGCATTTCTACTTTTTCAGGCAGCCAGACATCATCCTGGTCGCTAAAAAAGTAAACATCTGATGTTTGATATTTCAAAAGATAAAAGAAACTTTTGATAACACCAAGATTTTCGACGCTATCAGGATTCACAAACTGAATGCGATTATCTTTTTGACAAAAATCTTGAATAATCTCACGCGTCCTGTCTTTAGAACCATCATCTCGGATTAACAGTTGCCAGCCTGTATAGGTCTGCTGCCGAATACTTTCAATCTGTTCTGCTAAAAACCGTTCACCATTGTAGGTGGACATGAGAATGGTCACTTTCATGATAAAAATAATTCCTCGTATTCACCCACAATTTTTTCCCAAGTGTAGTGTTCTTTCATGTTTTCTTTCGCAGCTTGACCTAGATCTGAAAAGTCGGACTGTTTATCTACCTGATGAATGCAATCAACTAGGCTGTTTTCTTTCTTATCCCAGTAAAGAGCTGTTTCTTTTGCCACTTGTCGGTTAAAGTCCACACCCAAGACCAAATTCAAATCTGTCTGAGCTAAGGCTTCTAAGAGACCAGGATTGGTGCCGCCGACCTCATGACCATGAATATAAGCAAACGCTTGATTGCGAATATACTTCAATAAATCTTGATCATAAACAGTACCGACAAACTTAATCCGCTCATCTCGGTCAAAATTTGTTTTTTGTTGTAGTTCTTCAAAATAAGCATTGCCTTGATGATTGCAGACAATCAGCAAGTCTCGTTGCGTCTGTGACTTCATAAACTCGTGAATGATGATTTCATAGTTATTTTCTGGAACAAAACGCCCAACAATCAAATAATAATCTTTTTCCTTACTTGCCCACGTGTCAAAAAAGTGTCGAACTTTTTCATCCTGAGCAATTAAAGATGACAAGCGCAAATCGGTCCCATAGGCAATGAAGGTGGTTTTAGCCCACGGATAAGCTTTCTGGATATAACTTTCAATTCCTTGATTGTCCGAAATCACCAAATCGGCATGTTTAGTCATCACTTTCTCAGAATATTTGAGGTACTTTTGAACGGGCTTAGACCACTTAGCGCGTTTCCACTCAAGTCCATCAGGATTGATATAAAAGATACCACCAGCATGGTGAATTTTTCGAGCAAAAGGTGCGATAAAAGCGCCGATTGTATTTCCTAGAATATAGAAAATCGGTTGAGCAATTTTTTGATTGTTCACTAACTTCAAAGCATAGTTAATTGCCATCATATCATAAGCAATAACGCGAGCTGGACCAAGTTTTGGTGCTTTAATCGTAAAACAATCTACGCCTTTGTAATCAAAATGATGATAAGCTTCATCATCTGATAAACAAGCCACATGGTATTGGATTTGAGGAGATATACGGTTCTCCACTAATTTCTCAACAAAGGTTTCAAACCCACCATATTTAGCAGGAAGCCCACGACTTCCGATGATGAATACATGTTTCATGATTTCCCTCAATTCAAGATTTTGCAATCTAATCTATTATATCACTTTATAAATCGTTTGTGTAACATAAAATAGAAAAGAAAAGCAACCTTTCGGCTGCTTCTACCTTATTTCTTTCCTTGTTTATAAAATTCCTTGAGGGCATCTTGCCAAGTTGGGATGACAAAGCCTGTTGCCTTAGCTTTAGCTAGACTCATGGTAGAATTGAGTGGTCGCTTCGCTTTCGCTGGAAACTTACTAGAGTCCACTGGCAAAACTTCGACATCTGTATCTTTTAAAATTTCTACTGCAAAGTCAAACCAAGTCGTATCTTCTGTGGCATCATTTGACAAGTGATAATAGCCAAATTCTTTTTGATTTTCTGCTAAGTACGTCATAAATTCAGCCAACGTACGCGTCCAAGTCGGACGACCGTGTTGGTCATTGACAACAGTCAGAGTTTTATGTGTTTTCGCTAAATTCTGCATAGTGAAAACAAAGTTCTTTCCATAATTTCCAAAGACCCAAGCTGTGCGGATAATGTAAAAACGGCTAGAATATTTCTCAACCAATTCCTCTCCCATGCGCTTCGTGCGACCATATTCTGTCTGAGGGTCTGGTTGATCATCTACTTCCCATTCCTGCCCAACTGGCTTATCTCCAGCAAAAACATAGTCTGTAGAAATGTAAACAAGTGTTGCACCATGCTTTTCTGCTGCTTTAGCAACATTTTCAGTTCCTGTGACATTGATTGCATAATCTAGCTCTTTTCCTTCATCTTCTGCTGCGTCCACAGCTGTATAGGCAGCACAGTGATAGACGAGACTTGGCTTCACTTCTGCAAAAACCTTCTCTACCATTTCGGCATTTGTAATATCCATTTCTGCTACGGCAACTGCCACATACTCTTCATTGCGTTCATCTAAAAGATAACGAAGTTCTGTTCCAAGCTGTCCATTAGCTCCTGTAATTAAAATCATTTGAAATTCCTTTCTGAACAATAAACATTCAATGAACTTAATTATACCAAAAAAAGCAGAAAAAATCTGCTTTTTCTACTCGCTCTTCTCTTTAACCACGTAAATTGGTCTTTTTTTGGTTTCCATGAAAATTTTCCCAATGTATTTACCAATAATGCCAATTGTCAACAACTGAAAACCACCTAGAAAAAGAATAATCGACACCATAGAAGGCCAGCCAGATGTTGGATCGCCAAAAATCAACGTACGAACAATGACAATCATGATAAGGAAGAATGCCAATAAACAGGCAACAGCACCTCCCCAAAAAGCTATTGTCAAAGGAGCATCTGAAAAGTTGATAATCCCTTCTAAAGAATAATTCAATAATTGCCAGAAACTCCAACTGGTTTTTCCTGCAACTCGTTCCACATTCTTATATTCCAAATATTCCGTTCTAAATCCAACCCATGCAAATATTCCCTTGGAAAAACGATTGTACTCAGAAACTTCTAAAATGGCATCTACCATTTGTCGGCGCATGAGACGAAAATCCCGCGCACCGTCCACCATTTCAACTTGACTAATTCTATTGATTAATTTATAAAACATCTTAGCAAAAAAGCTACGAATCGGAGGTTCCCCATCACGCGTTGTCCGCCGCGTGCCCACACAATCCAAATCTGGGTTCTTCTCCAGCATAGATTTCATTGTAAGTAAAAGTTCCGGAGGATCTTGCAAATCCGCATCCATGACAGTCACTAAATCACCAGTTGCATGTTTGAGACCTGCATACAGAGCCGCTTCTTTTCCAAAATTTCTCGAAAAAGAAAGATAACGAACACTATTATTTTTCTGATTGAGTTCTCGTAAAATAGCTAAGGTTCTATCTTTTGAGCCGTCATTGACAAAGATGTATTCAAAATGATCATTTAGCTGAAATTTATTTTTTTCCATTTCCGCATAAAACAACGGAAGCGACTCTTCCTCGTTAAAACAAGGAACGATGATTGAAATTGTCATTTTAGCCTCCTTATGTTGTTAAATATATTCTAACATAAAAATAAAAAGTTAGGAATAAAGCCTAACTTTAAAAGGACTATTTAAAAATAAATGATTTGCTAACTATTCACAAGCGACCCCATCTCCATCTCTATCCAATTTACTACTATAACCAGGCTGTCCACGATAAATAGGAGTTACACCGGCTCTTCGAGCAGCTTCACAATTTGGATACATTTCTGGATTAGCTATATTTCCTGAATTAGAAGACGATTGATGAGAGGTTGGAGCTCCTAACCCAATAGCATACCAACTAATACCTTCATAACGCCAACCAACGTGAGTTAAATGCACTTTTTCTGCTTCAGATAATGTGTAATGATGACTACCTGCTCTAGCATTTGGATTATAAAGTCTATACAATGGATACTGGCCAGAAGATTTCCAAGCCACTCCTTCATATCTCCATCCTGACTTAATCAGAAAATCTCTTTCATTAGCATTCAAAGTATAATGATGATCGCCAGCATTAGGATTGTACATTCTATATACATCTTGTCCTTGCAAAGGAGCAACCCAACCACTCCCCTCATAACGCCAGCCAACTCTTGAAAGCATTTCTTTTTCATTCCAATTAGCTGTATAAAAATGTTCGCCACTATTTGGATTATACAGACGGTACATTTCTAAGCCTCAATTGTCAGCGCTAGCCTTTTCAACTCCTAACAGTATCATTAATATCAATAAAACAAAACCGCTTAGTGCTTTTTTCATTTTACATCACTCCTAACTTTAGCTATCAAATTTTAAGACCATAATATTGAAGTACTGTTAACACAACAGACATCATTATAAAGACCAATGCAATAAATAAAACAAAGGTATCTCTTTTCTCCTCTTCTTCTGAAGAGAGTGTAGGGTATATCGGCACAAATAGCTTAATACTATTAAACGTTAAACCTAAAAGTAAGATAACCCCAGTAAAATATCTACCTTGAACACCTTGAATAGCAATTTCATTAACTTTCCCCCACATTAAATAGGCTGTCATCAAAATGCCAAACGTAATTCCAACACCGACTAAAAAAGTTCCATATTTACTAATTTTAGGTAAAGGATTATATTGAGGTATCATAAATATGACACAACTGATAAATATTAAATAGAACCATAGTAAGTTTCCTAAACCATAGGTTAACCAGCCAAATGTAAACAGGGAAGGGATTTTATTTGGAATTAAATTCACCCACTCTTGCACAATCATTCTTGAAAATTCATTCATATGTCCTATTGTGTATTTAATCTTTTCAACTGGGTTTACATCAGAAGTTACCTGATTCATATTAATATTACTAGATAAACGCAACCAAAAGAAGCTTAAAATTCCTACTAGCAAAATGAGCCCAATAATAAATACATAAGTATACCGATCTGGTAATTTCTTTTTTGGTATAAATAATAACAATCCTATCAATAATACATATGGCAATTTCATGGTAGTCATTATTAAACATAATGTTGCAAATAATAGAATATCTAATAAAGAAACCTTATCTTTTTGAACATACTCACAAAACAAAGCAATAATCAAAAAGAGAAACCCGTTCACCATACCGTCTGTACTGAAAGAAGATGCTAAATATACACTCATTGGTAGCATCCCTAGACTTGCGAACAATAATTCTTTCCCCTTAGCTTTTTTTATAGCTAACCTAATTAACAACGCATAAGCCAAAAGATTACATAAACGCCCTAAAATGATTGAAGATAGAACACTTGATCCTAAAATCTTAGCGATTGTTAAGCCAAATACTTGGGGTAAATAAGGAATAAACGATGAAGCATTCGTTGCTAAAAATTTAGGATAACGTGCAGTTTGTGAAGAGGTCTTAACTTTATCTAACTCAGAATGTATCAACGGTTTTTTAAATACTTTTTCAGCTTCTACAGCATCCTTAGAAACTCTAAACTCTGAAGACTTTTTGGGAAGATAGAGGTGCGCTTCTGATATGTACAAAGCTCTTGAATAATGAGCAGTCTCATCAGGAACATCTAAAACAGGAGTTAAAATAACAAAAAGCCCCCCCGAAAAAAGAATACTCCAAAATACCTTATTATGCAATTTTCCAGGTAAACAAATAGTTATGCTAAATACCAAACCTGTTATAAACAATAAAGTCCTTGGAATGGTAGCCGTTGAACCACCTAAATAAAAATAAGTAAGGAATAACAGACCCCATAATCCAAATAAATATTTCCAGCGTTTTGTTATATTCAATACAAAAGAATAAAACCAGTCTTTTATATTGAACATAAACGACCAATTAATAGACTTCTTTATCACAATTACCCATTCTCCAATCTTTTTTAATAGAATATTAGCGTTTTTTTGCCAACAATAATAACCCAAACCATTCATTCTTCAATACTTTTAAAAACAATGGTACAACATAAGCTAGTTTAGAGTGAATATTTACTTTTTGTACACCTTGTCTGATATATTTATTCTTTTCCCAGTTTTTTCCAAAATACTTTTCCATAAAGAGGATAATATCTTTAAAATCTTGCTTCTTCACTTCTGGATATTTCAATAATCTGTAGGTATGACCAACACATAGATGTTCCAAGGCCAAATATTGTAATTCTTCTTTATATTTATCAAAATCATCACCAAATAAAGCAAACAGATACTCTAAAGCATCATAGATATCAAAAATATTTGACTTTCTTGAATTCATGATTGAACCTGGAGTATTAATGACATAATTAATTAGTGGTTTTTTTATATATGCAATATCAGTTGATTTTGACGTTAAGTATGGCATTACTGCCAAATCTTCATATAATTTTCCTTTTGGAAACTGTATCCCATTATACAAGCTTGTTTTACAAATTTTAGACCAAACAGCATGCTTTATAACCATATAATCTTCTTTTTGACTATATTTCTCAGAGTAAGGATGAACTCTTAGGACATTGATAAGTTTTCCTTGAAAGTCTACTAAATTAATATCAAAAAATATTATATCTGCTCCTTGCTTTTTAACCTTTAAAAATTCTGTAATAAATGATTCTTCCCAAAAATCATCTGAATCGAGTGAAACAGTATACAAACTATCTTCAATGTGAGCAAGACCAAAATTACGAACATCTGCAATTCCTCCATTTTCCTTTGAAAACAATTCGATAAATGGATATTTTGCAGCATACTCCTTAATAATTTCTTCCGAACGATCAGTACTCCCGTCATTGACGCAAATAATGCGTAAAGAGCAATCTTTTAAATTATCTTGATGAACAATACTATCTAAGCATCTTCTTAAATATTTTTCTGTATTATAAACAGGAATAATGACAGTTAAATCATATTTCATTCTTATTTCCTTTTTCTCCCAACTACCATATAAATACCAAAAATACCGACTAAATAAGCGGTCATAACAATCAGAAAGCTGAGTGCTGCACCTAACATATGATAATGATAAATAAATGGTTCTGTTACCAACTTAGTGATAACTAATAAAACGATATATAAACCTACTAATAAGTGCTGTTTTCGAATAATAGTTAGAATATTTTCAAAAACAATGGCTAAGGCATATAAAACTCCTGCAAAGATTAGAATTGCAAAAGGAAGAGTGTACTGTGATAATGCCACTCCAAATACTAAACTAAGAATTGGGGTGCCTATGAAGTAAGCCACTATCGTAACGGCTATCCCACCTATAAATAAATAGAGCAAGAGTTTTTTCACAATTAGAGAAAATTCTGCATACTTTTCTCGATTCCACAAAATAGCCATTTGGGTTATCAGAGGTCTAACCATTAAAATGATGAGACTCATAAAAAAAACAGGCATAAAAAGAATGTTAAAATCACGTTGCATGCCAGTCTGCAAAACTCCTTGATTTAGGCCTTTTTCAATAATAATCTTAGGCTCGTTTAAAATATATAATAAAATAAATCCATTCACAAATAATGGCCAACAAGCCAGAAAAATATCTTTTATATCTTTTTTGTAATTGCTAGAGAAGAGTTCTTTCCATTGAATCGTTTCAAAATACTTAAGAAAACTGGTTTCATAAAAAATGATAACTAAGCCATTCCAAATGACTAAAGAAAATAAACCTACAATCACAGACTTCGAAAGCAAAATACTAAGAAACAGGACAACTACACTAGTGGAATAACGGTAAAACATTGTTTTCCCAGCTATATCCATACGTTCTCTTTGTTGAAATAAGCCTTGAAATAAATCAGATACCGCATCCCACATACGATACAAAATCATTAAAAATGTCAGTAAAGTCGTTTCAAAAGAATAACGGCCTTCTCCGACAATATATAAATAGGGATACAATGTAACCAACATCGCTAAAATTGTTATCAACCTAGTTTGAAAATATCCTATGAAAGAATGCTTTTGATTCACATCCGTTCCTTGATAATTTCTGACTTGGAAAAGTCCGATAACAATCCAAAGAGTCCCAATGGAATTCGCCAAGCTAAATTGGTCTGCTACTTTGGCAGAAGTTAATCTTGTTACAATCAGTAGATAAAGGACAGAAACTCCTGAAGCCGCTAAATTCCCCAATAAATTCCAAAAATAAATCTCTTTAGCAGAAGGATTAGTTTTTATTTTCATCTTTCTCCCTCAGTGCGATTGTTTGAACTAAATTTTTAAATTTCGTATCTAATTTTGATAATTTAATAGTAAGTTGGAATTGATTGATGAGCAATAAGAAAATGACAAATAAAAAGATAAAATTGACTGCTGATACAATTCCTAATGCACTTGCAATTGCTTCCGCTAAACTTGGGAAGATGCTAAATACTAATAGAATTAAAGAGAAAAACACCCAAAATATAGCATCGTTGATTTGAACTTGTGATTTTCGAATGCTACGTAAAATAAAGGCACAAGTCATAATAGAGACAAAAATCAATACAATTTGAAACCAAATAGTCATTTAATGTCTACCCTCTCTTTCTGAAATTTTGAATAATCAAGATAGATACAAACATATGCGTCATATATTGAATAGAGCGAGAAAGTGTCAGATAACTCTCACCAGCTTGTCTCTCTTCCATTCGCACTTGGGCTTCTGCTACTTTTACACCATGACGAATTAGATATGAGACGGTATCTGGCTCAGGTCCATAATTGATATTGAGAGCAAATTCTTTGATAAGTCCTTCAGAAAACATCCGCATACCAGAAGTTGGATCATTGATTGTCTTTCCTGTGGTTAATTTAATGGCTGCGCTAATGAGAATATTCCCCATCATCCGCAAAGACGTTTCGCGCTTTTCCGTCACAAAACGAGATCCGATAACCATTTCATAGCCTTCGTTCATTTTTGCTTCTAAAACTGAGATATACTCAGGCAAATGTTGACCATCTGCGTCAAACTGCACTGCCTTTTTATAGCCTTGCTCATAAGCATATCTAAGTCCTGTTTGAAATGCGCCTGCCAATCCTAAATTGACCGGAAAATCCACAATATTATAACTGTTTGCATGGCAAATGGCTGATGTTCTATCTTTTGAACCGTCATTGATAATCACATAATCATATTGTGAATAATTTTGAATAATATTATTTACAACATTTTCAATAGAGCCTTCTTCATTGTAGGCAGGGATAATAATCAATAAATCCGAAGATTTCACTTAATCTCATTCTCCTTAAAAATTATATAACCCCATTATACTATATCCACACGGCATTTTCTACTATTTCCATAAAAGAAACAAGAAATTTACTATAAAGACAAACCAAAATCACTCATCATACAAACGAGTGATTTTGTGCTAATGTCAAGAAAAGCTCCGCATAATTTCCTAAAAAGAGTTCCTCTGCACTATAAATTATCTGAGATTTGACAGGCAGAAAACCATTCTGAGATAAGTTTTCTTCCAATTCATCAAGATGAAAGCCATGATGATTTACGTCTGTTTTAACAAAATCTGCAATAAAAAGCTGTCCGTCCTCTACAAGATGATTTCTAAACATTGCTAGAGTCTTCTCAACATTTGGCATATGATGAAGAACACGACTAACCACGATGATGTCAAATAATTGATTTAATGGGTTTGTCAACAAATCCTGCTGTAACAAATAAACATTATCAATGGCTTGCTTTTCCACTTTTAGGCGAGCTTGATCAAGCATTTTATCTGAAATATCAACAAGCATGACTGACTTGGATTGTGCCGCTAATGGCAGAGTCACCAAGCCTGTACCACCGCCAAAATCCAAAATGCGCTTGTCAGAAAAATCTACTATTTTTTTCCACTTCCTGGCGAATGAGATCAGCAATAAATATATTTTTGGGAGAATCGAATGATTCTGCCTTATGATTAAAATGATGTTCCATATTTTTAGTTTAACAGAAAGTAAATCATTCTTCAAAAAAAATACTTAACTGGTTTTCTACTTTTTTTAGTAAGCTTACTTTCAAGTCATCACGCAAAAACCTCAGAACAGTGAATTCTGGTCAACTTCCACAAGGCTGATTAGGTACTTCTTACGAGTTTGACTAGGAAACAAAATTAACCTTACCTCGCAAGCATTATTCGCAACTTCAACGCAATGTTTTGAACAATCAACTACTGTGCATCAAGCTTATTTCTATTTAATAAGCGAGGCTGAGAAACTACTATCCCAGCCTCGTCTACTATTTGACATATT
Source organism: Streptococcus sp. HMSC073A12 (assembly GCF_001812815.1). Taxonomy (NCBI): domain Bacteria; kingdom Bacillati; phylum Bacillota; class Bacilli; order Lactobacillales; family Streptococcaceae; genus Streptococcus; species Streptococcus sp. HMSC073A12. The sequence continues at coordinate 104,895 of NZ_KV810530.1, forward strand.
TTTTATTTAGTCATCAAATCCATTTGGGTGTTTGCTTTGCCAATGCCAAGCATCTTGACACATACGCGTAATATCAAATTGTGCTTCCCAACCAAGCTCTTCTTTTGCTTTGGTAGAGTCAGCATAGCAAGTTGCAATGTCACCAGGGCGGCGGTCAACAATCTTGTAAGGAATTGGTTTGCCGACTGCTTTTTCCATATTTTGGATAATTTCTAAAACAGAGTATCCTTTACCGGTACCAAGGTTATAGATATTTAGACCAGCAGTTCCTTCAATTTTTTGCAGAGCAGCCACATGTCCTTTTGCCAAATCCACCACGTGAATATAGTCACGAACGCCGGTACCGTCAACTGTTGGATAGTCATTGCCAAATACTTGCACTTCTTTTAATTTTCCAACAGCAACCTGCGTCACATATGGCAAGAGATTATTTGGAATGCCATTTGGATTTTCACCCAAATCACCACTTTCATGAGCACCAATTGGATTAAAATACCGAAGCAAGACAACATTCCAGTTTGCATCAGATTTGTAAATATCCGTCAGCATTTCTTCAATCATCAGTTTTGTACGTCCGTAAGGATTGGTGACTGACAGAGGAAAATCTTCTAAAATTGGAACGGTATGAGGATCTCCATAGACAGTTGCAGAAGAGCTGAAAATGATATTTTTGCAATTGACTTCTTCCATGACGCGTAGCAATGTCAATGTTCCTGTAATGTTGTTTTCGTAATAAGTCAATGGAATTTGTGTTGATTCACCAACTGCTTTCAACGCTGCAAAATGAATCACACCTGTTGGTTGTTCTGCTTTAAAGATTTCAAGTAAGGCTTTCTTATCACGAATGTCCACTTGATAAAATGGAATTTTTTGACCAACAATTTGTTCTACAACTTCTACACTTTTTTTGCTGCTGTTCACTAAATTATCAACAATAACAACTTCGTGTCCAGCATTGATTAACTCAATAACGGTATGCGTTCCGATAAATCCGGCTCCACCTGTTACTAAAATTTTATGTTTCATGATTCTCCTTTAAAGACAATGCTTCAATAATAGAGTTTATTTCAACACTTTTTGAGTCTTAGCATAGTTAGCTTCGACAGCTTCTTTTTCAGCTTTCCACCAATCTTGGTGGTCTGTATACCATTTTATAGTTTCTTTCAAACCAGCTTCAAAGTGAGTAAATTCAGGTTTCCAGCCAAGTTCATTACGCAACTTACTAGCATCAATAGCATAGCGCAGGTCGTGACCCGCACGGTCTGTTACACTATCGTAAGCGTCAGCTGGTTGTCCCATTTCTTTAAGAATGAGCTCTAGCACTTCTTTGTTATTCTTCTCACCGTCTGCACCAATTAGGTAGGTTTCACCAATCTTCCCTTTTGTGAGAATGGTCCAAACCCCTGATGAATGGTCATTAGTATGAATCCAGTCACGAACATTCTTTCCTTCACCATAAAGTTTTGGACGAATGCCTGAAAGGATATTGGTAATCTGACGCGGAATGAATTTTTCGATGTGTTGATATGGTCCGTAGTTGTTTGAACAGTTAGAGATGGTGGCCTTAACACCGAAAGAGCGCACCCAAGCCTTGACAATCAAATCAGAAGCTGCCTTAGTTGAAGAATAAGGTGAACTTGGATTGTACTTCGTTTCTGGTGTGAATTTTTCACCCAGTCCTTCACCGTGACCTGGAAGATCTTCACGAAGAGGAAGGTCTCCGTAAACTTCGTCAGTCGACACATGATGGAAACGAATGTCGTATTTACGAACTGCTTCTAAGAGTGTGTATGTGCCTACAAAGTTGGTGAAGATAAATGGGGATGGATCTTTGAGAGAATTGTCATTATGACTTTCGGCTGCATAGTGAACAATTGCATCCGCATTCTTAGCTACTTGATCAACAATTGCTGCATCTGCAATATCTCCAACGACTAACTCCACTCGGTCGCCTAGAATTTCTTCAATGTTGGCACGATTACCAGCATAAGTTAGCTTATCCAGAACTGTGATATGCACATCTGGAAAGTTATTGTACACATAGTGAACAAAGTTAGAACCGATAAAACCAGCACCACCTGTCACTACAATATTTTTATATTCAGTCATGAAAAGATTTTCTCCTATTTTCTGAGGGTATTATAACATATCTTTGGTCAAAGGTTTAACATCCTTAAGCATTGGATGATTCTTATCTGCTTCAGAAACTTCTGCCTGATCAAGACTTTCCCATTCAATCCCAAGAGCAGGGTCAGCATAGTTGACAAAGGCATACTTAGGTTTTAATTCCAATGCCCAGTAGTCATTGACCAAATAGCTATAAGAAACCGTATCTGACAACACTTGAAAGCCATTTGCTACACCGCGAGGAACGAAAATCCCTTTGCTGGCATCAATAACCGTTTGGTAGGTATTTCCGAATGTTTCCCCTTCACGCAAATCAACCCAAGAACCGAGAACTTTTCCGCCATCTGCGACAGAAATGTACTTGTCCCAAGGTTCTGCATGGAGTCCACGGAGCACATTTTTGCGGGAAAAGCTGACATTGTTTTGAAGCTTACCTTCTGCAAAAAAGCTTTCTGGAAAACCAAGGGGCACCATTTTTTCTTTTTGAAAGTTTTCCTTGAACCAGCCACGATTGTCTCCATGTACTGGAATATCAAATTCCAGCATGCCAGGAATGGCTTCAATCTTACGGGCTACTAATTTCTTTTCAAAAAATTGTTCAGACATGTTTTATTCTTCTCCAATCAAGCGCAATAAGTAATGACCGTATTCGTTCTTTTTAAGTGATTGTGCCAAATCATGCACTTGTTCTTTGGTAATATAACCCATACGGTAGGCAATTTCTTCTAAGTTTGCTACTTGCACATTTTGCATACGTTGAACGGTTTCAATGTATTGAGCAGCTTCTAACAAGCTCTCATGTGTACCAGTGTCCAACCAAGCAAAACCACGTCCCATAAGCTCAACAGACAAATCGTCGCGGTCTAAGTAAGCCTTATTGACATCAGTGATTTCCAGCTCTCCACGTGGACTAGGCTTGATATTTTTAGCAATTTCTACTACGTCATTGTCATAGAAATAAAGTCCTGTAACTGCATAGTTAGAACGTGGTTGTTCTGGTTTTTCTTCAATAGAGATTGCATTCATATTGTCATCAAATTCAACCACACCAAAACGTTCTGGATCTTTCACTTGGTAACCAAAAACAGTCGCTCCTTTTTCCTTTGAAGCAGCCTTTTGAAGCATTTTGCTAAGGCCTGGTCCATGATAAATATTATCACCTAAAATCAAAGCCACATGGTCATCACCGATAAAGTCGGCACCAATAATAAAGGCTTGAGCCAAACCATCTGGACTTGGTTGCTCAGCATAAGAAAGTTTGATGCCAAACTCCGAGCCATCACCCAACAAATCCTCAAAGCGAGGAAGATCTGTTGGTGTTGAGATAATCAAGATATCCTTGATACCAGCTAGCATGAGGGTTGACAATGGATAATAAATCATGGGTTTATCATAAACCGGCATGAGTTGTTTAGATGCAGCTCTAGTCAAAGGATATAAACGCGTACCAGAGCCGCCTGCAAGAATAATACCTTTCATAATGAGTTTCCTCTCTTAATGTATTCTCTTTATTTTACCATTTTTGAAAGCGGATGTCACTTTTTACTTAAAAACTAAAATTTTAAAGCACACTCCTGTAAGAGTTTCTTGGATTTACATTTAACCTAAAATCATTGCTAACTCAGTCATACAATATCGTCTTGGTTTCTTTGATACAATGATTTTCTTCATCCCAATAGTGAATACGCTCAAAAGAGCCTTGTCGCCAGTATAAAGGAAGCCTATCCCTGATATCATCCTGCATAGATATTGAATCCAGTTCATCAATTGACCACCATTTTGGCTGACCTTCTCGTGATTTTGTTAGTAGTTCTCCTTCAAAATTCTCACATAGAAAATCATAATAGACATAACGCTCTGCTTTTGTCGGATTGGTAAAACCTGAAATGCCTTTAAGCTGTAAATTCAAAGCTATCAATCCTGTTTCCTCTTTCAACTCTCGCACAGCTGCTTCAAAAAAAGATTCTGGAAACTCAACTTTCCCACCTGGTTGAATCCAGCCTTTAAAATCATCATGCTGGCGGTTAAGCAAAAGAACTTTGTCCCCTTTTTTCACACAAATATTAACCCAATTTAAAATTTTTTCTGTCATCTATTTCTCTTTCTTAATGTATCTTTCAATGGGATAATCCGCTGGATTTAAGCTACCGCTTTTTCCCTGAACCATCTGAGCTAAATGATAACCGATGAGAGGGCCTGTCGTCAAACCAGAAGAGCCTAAACCACTGGCTGCAAATACTTGCGAAAGATCTGGCACCTGACCAAAAAAGGGAGAAAAGTCACTGGTATAGGCTCGAATTCCGACCCGTTCGCTCATTCTGTTTGCTTGAGACAAACTAGGAAAATAGTAAAAAGCTTCCTGTTCCATTTTATCCAGCAAGTCTTGATCCACTCTTAAATCATAGCCCATTTCATTTTCGTGAGTAGCGCCCATACTGATTTTGCCATTTTGAAAAGGAATAATATCTAGCTCTCCTTCTGGCATGACCACTGGATAATCATTTGTCATCAGACCAGTCTGATAATCTCGTAATTGACCTTTTTGTGGACGAATATCCACTTGATAACCTAGTGGTTTCAACAGCTCAGGCAACCACGCTCCTGTTGCTAATATAACTTGATCAAAACAAGAACGATTAATCCAGCAAGCATCATCTCGAATATCCAAATTTACTTTCTTTTGGATTAGGTTTGCACCACTAGCCGCAAGCAGAATCTGAGTCAATAAAGAACCGTCCACGCGTGCTCCTCCAGAAGCATAGAGCAGCCGGTCAAAACCTTGAAGCCCCGGAAAGTACTCCATTGCTTCCGCTCGTGAAAATAACTGCAAGTTACCAATTAGTTGCGACTCATGCCGCCGTTGGTTTGCTAACTCATAGAGCGTCTCCAGACTTTTCTCTTTTTTCTTCAATAAAAAGACGCCAGTTTGCTGATAAAACTTCGTTGCAAAACCGTCCTTCTGTAAATCAGCTATCAAATCCAGATAAAAATCTGCTCCCAGTCGTGCCATACGATACCACGCTTTATTACGCCGTTTGGAAAACCATGGGCTGATAATACCAGCTGCTGCCTTGGTTGCCTGACCTATTCCATGATCAAAAATGGTCACCTGAAAGATAGAATTTTTCGATAGATAATAAGCAGCAGTCGATCCGACAATCCCTGCTCCGATAATCGCTACTTTTTTCATACAATTTCCTACTTAGATATGTTTAAACGGATTTGTAGAAACCTGACTGGCTAAAAATTCAACTTCCCAACTCTCTTCTACTTTCCAGTCTTGAAATTTTTCAACTAATTTTTCTACAAAGAGCACTTCTATATGGTGACCCGGATCCAAAGCTAGAAGCCCCTCGCTCAGCATATCCTGTGCTGTATGGTAGTAAATATCACCTGTAATATAAAGCTGAGCGCCCTGTGCTAAAGCCTCCTTGTAAAAGGACTGACCACTGCCACCACAGATCGCCACTTTCTCAATCATTTGCTCCAAATCCACATCCGAATAAGTCACCAAACGCAAACTATCCAGACCAAAAGTTTCCTTAACCTTGCCTGCAAATTCTCCAAAAGTCTGAGGTGCAATCTTGCCAATACGACCAATGCCGTGTTCAGGAACCGTTTCGCTAAGATAATCCGTATCAGTGATTTCTAGTAGATCACAGAACCAGTCATTGAGACCGTCATCCACAATATCAATATTGGTATGGCTGACATAGACTGCAATATCGTGCTTAATCAGATCGATGTAAATCTGATTCTGAGGTCGGTCTACCACTAAATCCTTAATAGGCCGAAAGATCGGTGCGTGCTTAACCAAAATCAAATCTACATCTTTTTCAATCGCCTCTGCAACTGTCTGCTCGCGGATATCCAAAGCTACCAGTACTCGCTTAACTTCCTTATTCATAGTTCCAATTTGCAGTCCACAGACATCTCCCGTCATGGACAGATCCTTAGGACAGTATGCTTCATAACGGTTAATAACATCACTTGCCAGCATGCAGTACCTCCTTGATTTGCTTGATTCTTTGGGACATAGCAGAGCGTTCCGTTAGATTTTTCTCGGGGATTTTAGCCAAAGCTTTTTCCAGCTTGTCTACTTCTCGCTGCCATTTATCTAGAAAAACAGCTGATTGCTCTCTCATTAGATAAGGTCCGAAGCGTTCTTGTTCAGCATTCAACACTTGATGCCCCTGTTCAGCTATCATTATCTCGTAAAATTTCCCATTTTCTTCCACAATAGCTTCTTCTGTAATTTGAAAATCATGACCACACAACCACCTGCGAAGTTCATCTTCCCGATTGTTAGGCTGAAGAATCAGACGCTTAACAGATGCCAATTTCGCACTGCCATTGTCTAAAATATCTGCTATCAATCGTCCTCCCATCCCTGCAATGATAATAACGTCAATCTGATCTTTTTTATCAAAAGCTACCAGACCATTTGCCAAGCGGACAGAAATTTTATCGGACATGTGGTTATCGGCCACATTCGTCACCGCAGACTGATAAGGTCCCTCAACAACTTCACCAGCAATGGCTGAGGAAAGTCTCCCCTGCTGAATTAGATAAATCGGTAAATAAGCGTGGTCACTTCCTACATCCAAGATTTTGGCATCCTGTGGTACAAAACCAGCCACTTTTCTCAAACGTTTTGAGATATTCTTTACTTGCATGATAACTCATTTCTAAAATAATCGTTTCACTTAGTATATCATTTTTAAGGAACTAAAAAAAGAGTCTATTCCAAGAGAATAAACTCCGATTTCTTAATCTCGCCACAAATCCATAGCCTTCAAAAAATCATCCGAGACAGTGATATTTTGTGGATTTGTCGCCTCACGCTCTTCTCGCTTCGCTTCTACCTGTGCTACTGTTGTAATGCCTTCACGGCGCCAATTCCGTAAAATAGCTTGGATGTATTTCCAGTTTGCCTTTCCATTAAAAACAGCTTCACGAAGAGCAGCAGTAACAAGTTCAGGACTGGTCTTGTCATCTTGAATCGTCTTTGTTAAATCCTCGATTTCAAACGGTGTCAAGAGACGACCTAATTCTTGCTGAAAAGTCTCAACCAAGTCTTTTAAAACATTCTGAGAAATAGCTTGCGCAACGCTTGAGTGATTCTCTACAATTTCATCCAATCGTTCAAGCGCTGGCAGTGCATCAAAAACTGCCTCAATTTCACCATTGAGGGCAATTGTTTTATATTGCAACAATCCTTTTTCTGTCAAATTTGACATAGAGCGATTGACCTCTGCAACGGATTTCCCAATACTTTCCGCAATCTGAACAGGAGAAATCTCTTCTAGCGACGTTGTATTTTGCAAATAGAAAAATTGCCAGACCAAAAAGTCATCACTATTATCAAATATCTCATGAAAATGAAAAAGAAGCTCAGTTGGCAATACTAAATTGCCCGTCTTATACGCTGATAAATAAGTCATAGCACCTCTTATAAATAAGCAAACAAGGAAGCGTCATTTGCTGCATTTTCCCAGTCAAATGGTGTTTCTTGATAAACAGCATAATTAATCCAATTGTTGAAAAACAGCGCCGCAGCCAGATTCCATCGTAAACAGGGGACTGAAGTAACGTCATCATTTTTGAAATAATTTTCTGGAATACGCGGATTCAGCCCTTCGTCTACATCACGCAAATATTCTTTTGCCAAGGTCTCGCGGTCATATTCCAAATGACCAAAGCTATACACTTCGCGAAGATCACGACTTGCCACAACGGAGGCATCGACTTCTTCTCCACAAGCTAAAATTTCCAAATTACTCTTATTTAAAATATCCTCTTTGCGAACTTCTGTATACTGCGAATGAGGAGCTGCGTATTCATCATCAAAACCACGAAACAGCAAATTTGGTTTTTCTGGTGTGGATTGACTATAAATACCGGACAACTTGCGCTTCATCTGGTGTTTGGCAATGCCATAACGAGCATAAAGAGCCGCTTGCGCTCCCCAACAAATATGCAACGTTGAGTAAACATGCGATTTGGACCAGTCAATAACTTGTCGAAATTCTTCCCAATAATCTACTGCTTCAAAAGGCAAATGCTCGACTGGCGCTCCAGTGACAATCAAACCGTCAAAATAACGACCCTTGATCTCATCAAAAGTCTTATAAAACGTCTCCATATAGTCCGCATGTGTCGTTTTGAAGGTATGAGAAGTCATATAAAGAAATTCAATCCGAAGTTGCAATGGCATATTTGCTAAATGACGCAACAACTGCGTTTCTGTTACTGGTTTTTGCGGCATTAAATTCAAAATCAAGATATTCAGAGGACGAATATCTTGGTGTTCTGCACGCTCATCATCCATGACAAAGATATTCTCAGATCTTAAAATGTCAACAGCTGGTAATTTCTTATCAATTTTAATAGGCATGAAAATATCTCCTTTTACGTTCTGCTTTTATTATACTGAAAGGAGATATAGTTTTCAATTATACTTTTTTACAACAAGATATAGCTTTTACTTATACCTTAATAATGCATGAGAACTTTGTAATCGTAGTTACCAATAGCTTCGCGTCCCTTCAATTTATCCAATTCAATAAGGAAAGCGCAACCTGCAACGATACCACCTAAACGTTCAACCATTTCAATTGTTGCTTTAACCGTTCCTCCCGTTGCAAGAAGGTCATCAACAATCAGTACGCGTTGTCCAGGCTTGATAGAGTCTGCGTGCATTGTTAAGGTATCTACACCATACTCTTTTTCATAACTAGCTGAGATAACCTTACGAGGCAATTTCCCAGGCTTACGTACTGGAGCAAAACCAACTCCAAGCTCATAAGCTACCGGACATCCAACAATAAATCCACGCGCTTCTGGACCGACAATCATGTCAATTTTCTTGTCCGTAGCATATTGGACAATTTCACGAATGGCATAGCTGTAGGCATTCCCATCTGCCATTAATGGGCTAATGTCACGAAATAAAATCCCTTCTTGCGGGTAATTTTCAATGGTTGCAATATAATCTTTTAAATCCATAACTGTCTTTCTATCAAAAAGTTTTTACTCTCTATTATATCATGTTTTTTAGGAAATGGGGCAGAAAACATACTTGCTTTCAAAAAATAGTCACAGCACAGTCATTCTCGTCTTTTGCTATTTTAAAATAATACTTGCAACAATTGGACTGACAATCACATACATAATTCCTGTCACCCCAATAGCTAGACCAGCCATAGCTCCTGCAACTTGTCCGTATTTAAAGGCTGTCCCTGTCCCAACAGCATGTCCCGTTCCTCCAAGAGCTAAGCCTACTGCAACAGGATCTTTGATTTTTAAGATTTTTAAAACAGTCGGACCGATCACACTTGTCAAGATTCCCGTTGCAACTACAACTACCAACGTCACTGTCGTCAGCCCTTGCATTTTATCTGTAATTCCAACCGCCATAGCTGTTGTTACTGATTTGGGAAAGAGTGAAATTGCTAAGAAAAAATCCATTCCAAAAGCCTTGGCGACCAAGGCCGTAAAACTAGTATTCACTACTACCGCTATAAAAGTACCAACCAAAATGCTTCTGGCATGGTGTTTCATGAGATGAAATGTTTTATACAAAGGAATTCCCAGTGCAACCGTTGACGGCACAATGAGATTATTCAAATACGCCCCGCCTACGTAGTAATTCTTGTAAGAAATTCCTGTCAATTTTAAAAATACAATGACAAATATGGTGGCTAGAAGTAAAGGGGTTGTCAAAGGATGCGGAAATCTGCGAAAAATCAACATTCCTACCAGATAAGCAAAGATTGATAAAGCCAAACCAAATAAAGGATTGCCCCACAAATTAGACATTTCTTGTTTCTCCTTCTCCGTAATCTCCTTCAAAGCGATTTTTGATAAAATGAACAACCACGGCAATGACAACCACATTGATCACAATCGCTCCAACAATAATCAAAACAATCGGCAGCAGATAAGGCGCAATGACATGAAATTTATCCATAATTCCGACCGCTGGCGGCAAAAATAGAATCGTCATATTGGCTAATAAAAAATTTCCCACCATACTCACATGCCGCAATCTGAAAATTTTAAATTGCAAAGCCGAAAAAAGAAGAATGAGGCCAATAATGCTTCCTGGGATAGGCAAATGAAAAAGATAGGAAATCCCTTCTCCTATCAAAGAAATCGAAAAAATAATCATCAATTGTACGTATAATTTCACAAGAAACCTCCAAACTTTCTAGTAACAGTCTACTACTTTTCAGAAAAATTTCAATATTTTTCAAAAAAATAAATGAGTGAATCCGTTCTCTTCACTCATTTTATCTTCTAGTAAGGAAAAAACGCCACTAACGAGCGTTTTGTAACAAAACGGAAGACATGGGATTCGAACCCACGCACGCTTTCACACGCCTACTGCGTTTCCAACACAGCCTCTTAAGCCTCTTGAGTAATCTTCCATATTTAACAATGGAGCCGGTGGGAATTGAACCCACGTCCAAACACCTGCCAACACATTTGTCTACAACCATAGGTTATGTATTGGATTTAACTTCGCTTTGACACATAACTCAAGCCCAAGCCAAGCGAGTCTATCAGTCTCTTATCAAGCCCCTAGACAAGGCTTAATCGTATCTCGCTATTATTAAGACCGGTCATCGAACACGAGCGATCCGAATCTGGTCACGCTGGCTGTTTTTTAGGCAGCTAAAGCGTAAGAATTATTATTTTTTGCAGTTATATTTAACTGGCGCTTTACATCCGCTCGATGAGTCGCAAAATGTGCCTCATAATGCCTGTCGAATCCGTAACGACCCCAAGACATAAAAATATTATACCATATTTTTTAATAATATTTCAATTTTTAAGTCCATTGTTTTTTAAATCTACTTTTTTACAGGAACTTTTATGCTATACTAAAAAGGAATCTGTTTGAAAGGATTGTTATCACATTATGGTATTGCATCTTATTTGGCTTCTTCCTGCTCTTCTTTTTCTTGTCTTGTTTTATATAGAGCCAAGGCGACTCTTCAATGCGTATTTGCTTAGTATCGTTTTAATTTTATTTTCCGCTATCGTTTCTGGTTTGTTTGTGATTCATATGGAACAACTTGTCAATAGAAATCTGGCAATGCTTTCTTTGCTCATCTTAGCACTTTTCATTCCTTTGAGTGTTATAATTTCAACCATTTATAGTTGTGAGACAGAGCAATTGCATTTTAGCTTTATGTCACCAAAGATAAAAAAACACGAACTCGTCCAGATTAGCTAACTGCTAGTCAAGACAGGGTTCGTGTTTTTATTGTTTAATTGGAGTTTTCTTTTGCTCCTTTATTCGTTAGGCTTCTTTCTTAGCAAACTGACTTGTATATAAGTCGTAATAGAAACCTTTATCAGCTAAAAGCGATTCGTGAGTTCCTTGCTCAATGATTTGCCCGTCTTTGAGAACCAAAATCTTGTCCGCCTCTTGAATCGTCGATAAGCGGTGAGCAATGACAAAGCTTGTTCGTCCTTGCATGAGGTTCTTCATCGCTTTTTGAATCAAGAGCTCTAGGCGTGTATCAACGGACGAGGTTGCTTCATCCAAAATCAAGATTTTTGGATTGGCTAATAATGCTCGCGCAATGGTCAGCAATTGTTTTTGCCCCAGCGAAATATTGCTGGATTCCTGATTCATTTCCATATTATAGCCACCTGGAAGCGTCCGAATGAAATGATCGACATTAGCCGCTTTGGCAGCTTCCACAATCTCTTCATCTGTCGCATTCAGATTTCCAAAGCGCAAGTTTTCCTTGACTGTTCCTTCATAAAGCCAAGCGTCTTGCAAGACCATACCAAATTGTTTGCGGTATTCTTGGCGAGACAAATTGCGAATATCATGACCATCAACAGAAATTGAACCGGCAGTTACATCGTAAAAACGCATCAGTAGATTGATGAGGGTAGTCTTTCCAGCACCAGTCGGACCGACAATCGCCACCATTTCGCCCGGCTTAACCTCTAAGTTGAAGTCTCGAATGAGCGGTTTGTTTTCCACGTATTGAAAGTCAACATGCTTGAAGCTGACCTGACCTGTCAAATCATGCTCCAAGTGCTCTTTTACATCCGTCACTTCGTCTGGTTCATCCAAGACTTGAAAGACACGATCTAGCGAAGACTTAGCACTCTGCAATTGCCCAGCCAGTTGCGTTAAGTTTTGGATTGGCTGGTTTACTTGCCACACGTATTGTACGAATGCTTGCATGTTCCCAATCGTTAATTGTCCAGAAATGACTTGCAGACCACCAACAACCGCTACAATCAGATAGGTCAAATCTGAAACGGCGTTCAAAATTGGCATCATCAAACCAGAAATAAAGCTAGCTTTGAAGCCAACTTCTTGGAGATTTTGCGTGATTCCGCGAAAATATTCTGAAGATGTTTCTTCACGGCCATAAAGTTTCAGCACATTAAAACCGCTCAGATTTTCCTGCACAAATCCGTTCATAGCACCCAGCGCATCTGCTTGCTTTTTAAAATAAGGCTGCGATTTCTTCAAAATAAAGTTCGCACCAAAATAGGTCAAAGGAATGCTGGCAATCACGATCAAAGCCAGTTGAAAATTGAGATACAAGACCATTCCGATAACCAAGGTAATAGTCAAAACCGCATTGACAACTTGCAGGAATGACTGTTGAAGCGCATTTGAAACAGTCTCTACATCACTGGTAAAGCGCCCTAGCAAATCTCCAAATTGATGCTTATCAAAGTAAGAAACTGGAATTTGATTAATTTTAGAACTCAACTCATTGCGCATGTCACGTACTGTATTTTGCACTGCATTGGTCATAAAATAATTAGAATAGTAAGCCCCAATTTCATAGAACAAACCACGCAAAAGGTAAAGTGCCATTACCCCAAAGACATATGTTGTGTTTATACTGGCGCCTTCGACTCCTTTGGCTATGTTCAGCACATTTCGTGTCAATTCTGTAATAGCAAGACCAAGTACAAAAGGCTCTAGCACGCTCATCACAATACTCACCACCTTCAAAAAGATAGCAAGGATTACTGAGAGTTTATAAACTTTTAAGTAACTCCACAAGCGCATAAAACTATGTTGTTTCATCTTTCCCTCCTATTCTTCTGTTAGTGATTGACTATTAAGCTGAGAATTAGCAATTTCGCGATAGATATCGTTTTGTTGCAACAATTCTTCATGTGTTCCGCGCCCGACGATTTCTCCCTTATCCAGAACAATAATCTGATCTGCATCCATAATGGTTCCCACGCGTTGTGCTACAATCAATACAGTAGCATTTTGCGTAACTTCTTTAAGTCGACTTCGAAGAATGGCATCGGTCTTATAGTCCAACGCAGAAAATGAATCATCAAAGATATAAATATCTGGTTCTTTCACGACAGCACGTGCGATAGAAAGGCGTTGCTTTTGCCCACCTGAGAGATTGCTTCCCCCTTCAGCCAAATGCGTCTCAAAGCGTTCTTCCTTGCTTTCAATGAAGTCCCTTGCTTGTGCCACATCTGCTGCTTGCGCCAATTCCTCACGACTAGCATTTTCTTTCCCATAGCGAAGGTTTTCTGCGATTGTGCCGGTAAAGAGCAGAGCTTTTTGTGGAATGAAACCTATCTTCTGCCGAAGCGCTTTTAGGTTATAAGAACGCACGTCCACTCCGTCCACTAAAATCTTTCCTAAAGTCACATCATAAAAGCGCGGAATCAATTGCACCAATGAGGACTTCCCTGAGCCGGTCGAGCCGATAAAAGCAATCGTTTCACCAGGTTCCGCTTTGAACGAAATATCATGTAGCACTGGGCTTTCTGTCTCACCAGGATAAGCAAAAGTAACATTATCAAACTCTAAATAACCGTGACTGTCTGTCTCCGTAACACCATCTTCATTTGGATTGATTGAGATTGGCATTTCCATTACTTCTTTCAAGCGTTCACTTGAAACAGCTGTACGAGGATACATGGTAAACAAGCTAGATAGCAACAAGAAAGACAGCAAAGCATGGAAACTGTATTCGATAAAAGCAACCAAATCCCCAATTTGCAAGTCTCCTGTACCAAGTGGTTTTAAAGCAAACCAGACAATGGCAACAATCATGGCAATGATAATTTGAACAAAGAGTGGTTCTGTCAAACCAGTTAATTTAAATAAGCGATTGGAGTTATCCGCATAAATTTCATTTTGTGAAGCAAAGCGCTCTTCTTGAAATTCTTCTCGTGCAAAAGCTCGAATGACACGCAGACCTGTTAAATTTTCACGCGCGTATTGATTGATTTTATCTAACGTTTTTTGTTGCTTTTCGGATAGAGGACGTGTTTTTGTCGCCACATACCAAACGACAATGCCGAGGAAGGGCACAGAAATCGCAACAATCCAAGCTAAAGAGGGGCTGGTGACAAAAATCATCATCACACTAGAAATCATCATCATAGGCGTAATGACTCCCATTTTTAAGGATTGCTCTGCAAATTGCATGAGAACAAAGGCATCACTGGTAATCCGTGTCACCAAAGACGAAACGCCAATTTGCTCATATTCATGATGCGAATACTCTTGCAATTTATCATACACATCATTGCGCATGTCCCGTACCATACTCGTCGTTAATTTCCCAGCAGCATAGGCAAGGACAATCCGTCCAAAGACTCCTAGCAAAATGACAATGAGCATCACAATCGCCCAATAATACAAACGATTGCTGTCTCCTCGATTAATCCCTTCGTCAATCATTCGTGCCAAAACAGTCGGCAAGCCGAGATTCACCACGACAAAGAAGACAGCACCAAAGAAATCCAGCATCAACCATTTAGGATATTTTTTCAAATAAGACCAAATATACTTCATGTTTCTCCTTATATTATATTTAGTGCAGTTAGCTACTGCCAAAGCCCAAGTGTTATACTTGGAAAAAGCCACTGTGGATTAGTTTGTTGTCTCCAATCGCTTGACGATTTCAGAAAGGCTCTAACCACAGCTTTTTGTTTTCATTGGTAATGAGTTTGATAACGCTAGACGTTTAATCTTCAGTAAGGTAACAAGGCAAAAAGTAAGTGGATACCAAGTGGGCTTAATACTTAATATCTGGAGGTACTTTTATGCTCTATGTTGGCATTGATGTCGCTAAAAACAAACACGATGTGACAGTTATTGATAATACAGGGAAAATGGTGTTAAAACCCATCACTATTACAAACCGTAAACAAGGATTTGAACTACTTCATAATACCTTGAAACAACTCAACCAGAACTGTCTTATCGCCATGGAAGATACTGGACATTATGCCTTAAATCTCTTAACATTCTTACATCAAAACAATTATCAGATTTACACCTATAATCCCTTACTCATCAAAGAATTCACAAAGTCTATCTCACTTCGTAAAACAAAAACGGATAAGAAAGATGCACGTACAATAGCTCTTAAATTACTTTCAGACCCTAATCGTGCCCTATTTATGCATGACAACAAGCAAGAAGAACTTAAAATTATGACACGTCACATGAATCGTTTAAAGAAACATCAATCAGATTGGAAAGTCCAATATACCAAGTGTTTAGATATTATTTTCCCGGAACTACATCAGGTCGTTACGAAGCACTCTGATTATGTCTATGAGTTACTCAAACGTTTCCCTTCTCCCGAGAAAATGGTAACGGCTGGCTTTGATAAACTTATTGAGATTAAACGATTAACAGCTAAACATGCATTGGATATTCTTGAACTAGCTCCAAATTCCATTGGCACAACTTCTTTGGCTCGTGAATTTGAATTGATTGAAATTATTAAGAATATCCAACACTACGAAAAACTCATCAAACAAACTGAAAAGAAGATTGATGAGTTGATGGCTGAGCTCAACTCGGTCATCACTACAGTACCAGGCATTAGTAATCGTCTTGGTTCTGTCATTTTAGCTGAAATCAGAAATATTAATACTTTTAATCATTCAGCTCAACTCCAAGCTTTTGCAGGGTTAGAACCAGCTATCTACCAATCTGGACAACTAGATGCTCAGGGAAAATGGTCAAACGAGGCTCATCACACCTACGTTGGGCACTCATACAAGCTGCCATTAAAGTAGCTAGATACTCCCCTGCGTTTAAAGCTTATTTTAAAACCAAATTAGCGCAGGGAAAACACTACAATGTCACTATTTCTCACGTCGCTAAGAAGCTCATTCGAGTGCTGTTTTATCTGCTTAAGAATAATGAAACTTTTGACGAGGATAAACTGAGATAAACCAACAAAAACATAGATGAAAAACTTTTTAAAACAGTCGTTTTAAAAGGCTTTTTGTCGTGTCTAAAACACATTCTAAAGTTTTCTAAAAAATTTAGAACAAACTATTGACAACTCTTATAGTTTGTCTTTCTCCTCATAAAACAAATCCACAATAAAAAAGCACCAACGTACCTTTTAGACAAAATAGGAGTGGGACAGAACTTATCTTAAAAAATTTAAGTTCGTAGTCCCACCCCCTCAAGGGTGATTAGGTGCTCTTTCGAGCTTGAAAAGCGAATAAAGAGTCCAATCACCTACTGCGTCATTCGCTTATTACCAAATTAGATAGAGGCTGAGATACGTTTTGTCCGACCTCATGTAAAAATAGTATAACAAAAAGATGATATAAATGCAACACTAGCAATAATCTAGTTGGTAACAGTCACTTCTCCTGTTTGATAATTTAGCCGAAGTCCTGTCTGTACGTTGGGAACAAAGACATTTATTTCCAAGCTACTATCGCTTGATTTAGCTTCAATATGCGAACCAACCGGCACCAAATCCTGTTCATTAGCATAAATTAAAGTCACCCGATACCGAACTCGTTTATTTTTGTCTAGTGCCTTACGTACCTTTGTTTCATAAAAATTTTGACCCGTAGAATGACCAGTATTTGCTTGATTGGCCCAAGCCGTTTGCAGCGCAATATTTTTAGGATTGCTAGTCGAAGCATCAAAGCCTTTCAAGTTACCAATCAAGGCATAACCTAGCAGATGTCCACGGTCAACTGCATGATGATATTCACCCGATAAATGCTTCACCTGATGCCAGCCAGCAGGTGTCCAAGTTGTTGAACCATTACCTGTTTCTTCACGATTCCTATACTGACGAGTAGCTTTAGACAAAAGAGCATTTGCTACCGTCGGAACAGTTCGACCTCTGACCAATTTTGTCTTATTATCCGCATAAGGAATACTGCCCACTTTAGCATCTAAATCATTTTTATTCTCATTGACAATAAAAGCCCCTGCGCCATTCCACTCGATTTTCCCTTTGAGCTGTCGTTTGACAGATTCTATTACAACGCTCTGTGCTAATTCTTGACTGGGTGCTGCATGATTCGTCCGAATGCTTCGATTAACAGCAGTGCTGTCAGAAGGCTTCGGACTACTATGATGATTGCTAAAAGAATAACCTCCTAGCGCAAGAACCAGTGCTATAACCAGACCAGCTACACTTTGTGTTACTTTCTGGTTGGATTTCTTTCTCACCATTTCTCCTCCCTTTTAAATAAATAGGAGGGGGTGAGACTACAAAGTCTATTGCTACGAAATCATGACTTTTGTCTCACTCCCTCAAAGTTATTAACTTCTAAAAACTGATCCGCTCAATAACTGGAAGTCACGCAACTACTGCGTGTAATCGAACATTATTTAAATGAGAGGTCAATTTTTATTTCGACCTCTTCTTACTATTAAGATTATTGTCCTGTGAATTTGCTGATGATTTCCTGCCACTTATCTGGCGATAAAATAGCCCATGGATTTTTTCCACCGTAGCCAACAACTAAGCCAAGTGCAAACAAAATCAAACCAAGCAACAAGAATGCTAGAACAATTCCAACTTGTTTTCCAACGTATTTCAAATCATTATTCATCGTCTTCTTCCTTCACTCGCTTAATAGAAGCACCTAAGTTAGACAACTTTTTATGGAACTGATAATATCCTCTGTCCAAATGAGCTAGCTGTCCTACTTTTGTTTCACC
Source organism: Streptococcus sp. HMSC073A12 (assembly GCF_001812815.1). Lineage (NCBI taxonomy): Bacteria > Bacillati > Bacillota > Bacilli > Lactobacillales > Streptococcaceae > Streptococcus > Streptococcus sp. HMSC073A12. The sequence goes on from NZ_KV810530.1 coordinate 122,992, forward strand.
TTCTGCAACCAAGCCTGTTAAAATCAGCGCGGCACTCGCACGCAAGTCTGTTGACATCACCTCTGCCCCTTGCAAGGCTTGACCACCGACGATACGAGCTGTGTCCCACATAATTTCTGAGTGCAAGCCCATCCGACGCATTTCTTTCAGATGTTGGAAACGATTCTCAAAAACAGTCTCAATCATAGTAGACTCACCCTTGGCAACCGTCATCAAGGCTGTAAATTGCGCCTGCATATCTGTTGGGAAACCTGGATGAGGAAGAGTTTTTACATTGACAGCTTTTAGTTTAGACAAATCGGAACGAATCCGAATCCCTTTATCCTCTTCGGTAACAGACACACCCATTTCCATCAATTTCGCGATGAGCGGACGATTATGCTCCCAGATAGCATCTTGCACAAGGACATTACCGCCAGTCATAGCAGCGGCTACCATAAAAGTCCCGGCTTCAATGCGGTCTTGTACTACACTGTGACTTGTCCCCATCAGCTCCTCAACTCCAGTAATGGTTAATGTTTCTGTACCAGCACCACGAACTTTCGCCCCCATTTTGTTCAATAAAACAGCTAAATCAACAATCTCCGGTTCGCGCGCTGCATTTTCAATCACTGTTACACCATCCGCTAAAGTTGCTGTCATCATGATATTTTGCGTCGCACCCACACTTGGAAAATCCATGTAAATATGAGCTCCATGCAATCGGTTAGCTTTGGCCTCAATAAATCCAGCCGTCTGCTTAATTTCAGCTCCCATTGCCTCCAATCCTTTCAAATGAAGGTCAATAGGACGACTTCCAATCGTACAGCCACCAGGCATAGAAACTTTGGCATAACCATTTCTTGCCAAAATCGGACCTAATACCACGATAGAAGCACGCATTTTACTCACATATTTATAAGGAGCTTCTTCGCTCAACGGCTGTGTAGCATCCACCGTAATCCTGTTCTCTTCTTGTTCAAAAGTCACTTTTGTATTCAATCCACGAACCACATTGTTCATCGTAAATACATCAGATAGAACCGGAACATTGGTTAGAGTTGTTTTCCCTGTCGTCGCTAGAACAGTTGCTGCAAGCAAAGGCAAAACAGCATTTTTGGCACCTTCAGGTTTAACCGAACCGACTAATGGATTCGAACTGCCTTGTATAATAATTTTATCCATATTTCTCCAAAACACCTATTGTATTTCTTTTCTTATCCTATAAATTACTATTAAACACATCTCGTCCCAATGTATAGAGACTGAGGAAGAAAGAACTGAGCAAAAATCCTAACGCAATACTAAGCAATAAAATTAGAAATCGAATCTTAAGAGCATTGTCAGCATTCACCTTTAATAGTCTTTCCCAATTCACAACAGTAGAAAGCAAGTGAAATGAAAGAAAAATAAAAATCATGTGGCTACTAAGCGTAAAAATTAACTGAATCATATCCCCATTATACCAAAAAAATAGATGAGAGCAAACTATCAGACACAAATCAGGTACTGAAAGCAAAAAAGCCATTATAAAAAGGCCAATTGGCCTTTTCGTATTATAATCTTGTTCCAACGTTAATTCGATTAATGGCACGTTGAAGGGCAATTCTGGCACGACGTTCTTGGTCAATTAAATGCTTTTCCTGTGCTTCTTCAATGGCACGCTCGGCACGCAATTTTGCTCTTTCAGCACGACTGATGTCAATATCACGAGCGCGTTCAGCAGAGTCTGCAACGATGGTAATCAAATTATCAGCAACTTCGACAATTCCACCATTCACCGCAATCCAATTGACATGATCTTCTTCATCAATCCGCTTCACTTTGACCTCATCGACAGCCAAAACAGCAATCATGTTTTCATGATGCGGCAAAATCCCCATTTCTCCATCAAGAGTTTTAACGGAAACAAACGTTGCATGATGATCAAAAACAAGACCATCAGGTGTAACGATTTGTACTGTCATTTGAGCCATAAGTCACCTCTTAGAATCCCATTTTTTCAGCTTTAGCAACCACATCTTCAATAGAACCAACGCCGCGAAAGGCATCTTCAGGAAGATGATCATATTTACCTTCAAGGATTTCCTTAAAGCCACGAACTGTATCAGCAACTGGTACATAAGAACCTGGTTGCCCAGTAAATTGTTCAGCAACATTAAAGTTTTGTGACAAGAAGAATTGAATCCGACGCGCACGCGCAACCAAAGTCTTTTCTTCGTCTGACAATTCATCCATACCAAGGATTGCAATAATATCTTGCAATTCATGGTAACGTTGAAGGACGCGTTTCACTTCTGCTGCTACAGCATAGTGCTCTTCTCCAACAATTTCAGGAGCAAGGGCACGGGAGCTAGAAGCAAGTGGGTCAACTGCTGGGTAAATCCCTAATTGCACCAATTTCCGCTCCAAGTTAGTTGTAGAATCCAAGTGAGCAAACGCTGTAGCTGGCGCAGGGTCAGTGTAGTCGTCGGCTGGCACATAGATAGCTTGGATAGAGGTTACAGAACCTTTCTTGGTTGACGTAATCCGTTCTTGCAATTGTCCCATTTCTGTCGCAAGTGTTGGTTGGTAACCAACGGCTGAAGGCATGCGTCCAAGAAGGGCAGATACTTCAGAACCTGCTTGCGTGAAACGGAAGATATTGTCAATGAATAACAACACATCTTGACCTTCGACATCACGAAAATATTCGGCAATGGTCAAACCAGTCAAAGCCACACGCATACGTGCTCCAGGTGGTTCATTCATTTGACCGAAAACCATGGCTGTTTTTTCAATAACGCCAGATTCTTTCATTTCCCAGTAAAGGTCGTTCCCTTCACGTGTTCGTTCTCCAACACCAGTAAAGACAGAAATTCCACCGTGTTCTTGGGCAATGTTGTGAATCAATTCTTGAATCAAGACTGTCTTTCCAACTCCGGCACCACCGAAAAGCCCGACTTTCCCACCTTTTAGATAAGGTGCAAGGAGGTCAATAACCTTGATTCCTGTTTCTAAGATTTCTGATGAAGTAGACAACTCATCAAAAGTTGGAGCTTTTTTGTGGATTGGTTGACGTTCTGCATCTTCACCAAAAGGAGCTTCCAAGTCAATGGTATCTCCTAAAACGTTAAAGACGCGACCGAGTGTTTCTTTCCCAACGGGGACAGAAATTGGACGACCAGTATCTAGGACTTCTATGCCACGAGTCAACCCGTCAGTTGATTCCATAGCAATAGTCCGAACCACTCCGTCACCAAGCTCAAGAGCTACTTCAAGGACGATTTTCGATTTTTTTTCGTCATTTTTATAGACTACAAGTGCATTATTTATCTCAGGTAATTTATCACCAGCTGCAAACGCAACGTCAACGACTGGTCCGATAACCTGAGCAATTTTGCCTGAGCTCATTCTTTTCTCCTCTTTATATTTATTTTCTGTGACACTATTCTAGTGCACTTGCACCCGCCACAATTTCAGTAATTTCTTGCGTGATAGCTGCTTGTCTAGCACGATTATACTGAATGGTCAAATCATTGATAACTTTTTTCGCGTTATCTGTTGCTGTCTGCATCGCGGTCATTCCAGCTGCATTTTCTGTTGTTTTCGCATCAATAATTGCCCCGTAGATCATACTTTCAGCAAACTGAGGCAATAATTGATCCAAAATGACATCTCGGCTAGATTCCAATTCCAAATTCAAAACGTAGTCTTCATCTGCTTCATTTGGATCCAAATCCACGATTGGAAGCATTTGTTCAACACGCATTTGGCTGGTCAAACTATTGACGTGGTGATTATAACAAACATATAATTCATCAAACAATTCGTTTTGGTACATTTCAACCGTTTTGTTAATGATTTTACGAACCTCATCAAAGCTCGGTTGATCTGCTAAACCACGTAGTTCATAAATAGGCTGAAGCCCGCGTGCCCGAAAGAAGTCCGAGCCCATACCACCAATTGAAATGATGACGAAATCATCTTTATCATGGTATTCTGCAAAAAGTTCCATCATGGATTTGAGAATGGTCGCATTGTAACCGCCAACTAAGCCGCGATCCGATGTAATAACGATATAGGCTGTTTTTTTCACCGGACGACTAATCAACATAGGGTGGTATTTGGAATTTTGCCCTTCATGCCCATGAAGCAAATCTGTCAATAACTTTCTGACTTTAGAAGCATAGATTTGGAAATTCTTGGCCGCTTCTTCTGACTTTCCTAGCTTAGCAGCAGATACCATTTGCATGGCATTTGTGATTTGACTGGTGTTTTTTGTGGATGCAATTTTATTTTTTATATCATTTAATGAAACTGCCATCTGACACCTCTATTCTTACTTGAAGCTAGACTGATTGATAAATTCAGTAATTGCAGCATCTAAGACTGCTTCCTCTGGAAGGTCTTTTGTTGTACGAATGATTTCATAGAGGTCTTCATGATGAGCATCAAAGTAATCAAACAATTCTGCCTGAAAATGAAGAATATCATCAACCGGTACACTATCCAAGAAACCATGTGTCAAGGCGTACAAAATAACGACTTGTTTTTCAACTGGTAATGGTTCATGAACAGGTTGTTTCAAGACTTCTACCGTCCGACGACCACGATTCAATTTCGCTTGCGTTGCCGCATCCAAATCACTACCAAACTTGGTAAATGCTTCCAATTCACGATAAGAAGCAAGGTCAATACGCAAGGTTCCAGCAACCTTCTTCATCGCTTTTATCTGTGCAGAACCACCTACACGTGATACAGATGAACCGGCATCAATAGCAGGTCGAACACCTGCGTTAAAGAGACTGTCGCTTAAGAAGATTTGACCGTCCGTAATTGAAATTACATTGGTTGCGATATAAGCGGAGATGTCTCCTGCTTGCGTTTCGATAAACGGCAGTGCTGTAATAGAACCACCACCTAATTCATCCGAAACTTTTGCAGAACGTTCCAAAAGACGACTATGAAGATAGAATACATCTCCTGGGAAAGCTTCACGACCTGGTGGACGACGAAGTAAAAGCGACAGTTCACGATAGGCAACCGCTTGTTTAGATAAATCATCATAAACAATCAAAACGTGTTTACCATTATACATAAATTCTTCTGCCATTGCTACACCTGCATAAGGTGCTAAAAACAGCAATGGTGAGGGTTGCGAAGCTGAGGCTGTGACAACGATTGTGTAATCCAACGCTCCATACTGACGAAGCGTTTCTACTTGCGTACGAACCGTTGATTCTTTCTGACCAATAGCAACATAGATACAGATCATATCTTGTCCCTTTTGGTTCAAAATCGCATCAATCGAAATACTTGTTTTACCCGTTTGACGGTCTCCGATAATCAATTCCCGTTGTCCACGACCGATTGGCACCAAAGCATCAATCGCTTTCAGACCTGTTTGAAGCGGTTCTGATACAGATTTCCGCTGCATAACCCCTGGAGCAGGTGTTTCAACTGGACGCGTCTTATCTGTCTTGATCTCGCCAAGCCCATCAACCGGACGACCGAGCGGATCCACAACCCGACCAATCAAAGCATCTCCGACAGGCACTTCCATGATTTTACCAGTTCGACGAATGGTATCCCCTTCGCGAATATCTGTGAAATCACCTAAAATGATAATCCCTACATCTGTTGATTCTAAGTTTTGTGCCATACCGTATGAGCCATTTTCAAAAATCAACAGCTCACCACTCATTGCATTGTCAAGACCATGAGCACGGGCGATTCCATCACCAATATATGTGACGACCCCTGTTTCTGTGACGTCAAAATTTGGCTGGAAATTTTCAATTTGTTGCTTAATTAAAGCGCTGATTTCTTGTGCGTTAATCGCCAAAATTCACACCACTTTCTATTTCAAATTTTCTTTTACTGTTTGTAATTGACGTTTAATACTTGCATCAATTGTCTTATTATTAGCTGTGATGATAAAGCCACCAATGAGGCTTGCATCCAGTTCTTCTTTTAAAGAACGAACTTGCAATCCAAATTTTCGCTCAATAATCGGAATGATTTTAGATTTTTGCTCCTCCGATAAAACTTGAACTGATTTGATTGTCACTTCAAATTCATTACTAATCTTTTCAAGCTGGTGAAGACTTTCTACTAAAATATCATAAAAAAGATCTTCACGATGATTGTGAATAATAACTTCAATAAAATTGTCAATCAAGGATGAATCAGATCCTTGAAAATAGCGAAGGCTTCTTTCTTTTTCTGTATCAACAACACCAATATTTGATAAAAAGGCAGCTAAATTTGTATTGTCAAAAATGTCTTTGATTTGCTGAAGCTTTTCAAAAACATCTTTTTGCTGACCTTTTTCAATCACGAGTTGGACAAAAGGTGTGGTATATTTTTCAATTACCGCATATCTTTTTTTGTCCATTAAGCATCTCCTAGCTTGTCAATATAGCGGTCAATGAGCTCTTTGTGAGCTTCTTGATCCAATTTTTGACCTAAAATTTTGCTAGCAAGATTTACAGTCAAATCGGCTACTTCACCTTTGATACTGTTCATGGCTTCTGCTTTGGTTTGAGCGATTTCTTGATTAGCCTTTTCTTTTAAACGTCCAGCTTCATCAGCTGCATCCGCCAAGATTCCTGCCTTGTTTTTCTCAGCAGTTTCTTTAGCATTTTCAATAATTGTTGTCGCTTCTTGACGACTACCTGCTAATTCTTTTTCTCTCTTTTGAGCTAAATCTTCTGCTTTTTGACGAGCAGATTCTGCGCTATCAATGTCATCTGAAATCTTTTTGGCGCGTTGCTCAAAAGTACTTGTGATATTCTCCCAGGCAAATTTCTTGATTAAAATGATTAACAGAAGAAATGAGCCTGCTACAAGGATAAAATCCCCAATAAGACTACCTAAAGTAATATTCATCTCTTATCTCCCTTCTATTCCTCACTGTTAATTTTCTTACCTAGATACATAGATGTCAACATGGTAAATACATATGCTTGAATACATGAAATAAAGACTGAAAAAGCAGTCCAAACAAGATTCAAGACAAAAGCAATTGGATACCAACCAGCAGCTTGTTGTGATAAAGTTAACAACAAACCAGACAGAACTTCACCCGCATAAATATTACCATAGATACGCAGAGCCAGAGAGGCAAAATTAGTGAATTCTTCCAAAATATTCATTGGAGTCATTCCAGCAGGTGTCGCAAATGCCTTGAGATAAGCTTTCACTCCCCGTCGGCGAATCCCTTCAACATGACAAATTAAGGTAATCAAAAATGAAAATCCTAAGTCAAAGGCAAGATTGGCCGTTGGAGATGTCCACAAATTATAATCATTGGTTGTCTGCACTTTTGCCATCAAACCAAGATTGTTAGCTACTGCAACGAAAAGGAATAAGGAAAAGATAAATAGAGAATAATTCTTTATATATTTATCGCCAATATTTCCCTTTGTAAAGCCAATAACAAAATCATAGAGGTATTCTAAGACATTTTGTTTGCCAGAAGGCTTCAGCGTCATTTTCCGACTAGCCCAATAAACAAAGGCAAATACGATAAATACAGTTAGAAGAGACATAGCAAGTAGAGTCAAATCAAAAGTCACAGGACCTAAAGTGATAGTTGGATTTATACTTTCTTCCAACGAACTCCACCCCCTTTTCTAAAGGATAACTTTCTTTTCTTATTTAATGATGAATGACATCGCAAGTGTTACGAAGAAAGTACCTTCGATAAAGGCAATCCCCATGATCATGAGCGTTCTCAACTGACCAATGATTTCTGGTTGACGTGATGCTGATTTAAATAGATTTGCCATTAAAAAACCTTCAGAGAGCGAAACACCCATACAGGCAAGACATAATCCAAAAAATGTTAAATTCATGATGAATTCTCCTTTATGTTTAAAATTTACTTACTTAGTTTAGTCCTAAAAATTCTTTTTGTCAAATGTTTTTGTCTTTTGGAAACGTTTTATACGGATTTCTTTCAATTTCCAAAAAAGTAGGCTATCCTCAACAATTGTTGTTTTAGAATAGTAGTAAAACGAACTTGATCCCACTAGCTAACCTATTGATATATGAAACTGCGATTCCTATTTATTAAATTTTGTTTTGCTAAAAAAACATAGTCTTTCTATCTCTAGATAGGTCAAATAAACAGGAAGTATGAGCAACTTTTCAACAAAGAGGCTGGATAGATCCCAGCCCCTAACTTAATCCTTTTTCAGGTTCCAAATTTCTTTGGCGTATTGTTCAATCGTATCATCTGATGTGAATTTATCAGACGTTGCGATATTAACAAGACTCATGCGCGCCCATTTTTCTTTGTCACGATAGAGTTGATCAATCTTTTCTTGAGCTGCTACGTACGAAGCAAAATCTTCCAAAAGGAAGTATTCGTCATTGTGCGTAATCAAAGCTTCATAAATCTCAGAACCTTCATTTCGGACATTTGGAATAGTTCCATCCACAAAGCTATCCACCACACGGCGAACCACAGGATTGCTTTCATAAACACCACGTGAGTAGTAATCATGACGAGCATAATGGTCATAGACTTCATCTTTGTCCATACCGAAAATTACAATATTGTCAACTCCGACTTCATCTTTGATTTCAATATTGGCTCCGTCAAGGGTTGCCAGAGTAATGGCGCCTGTCATCATGAATTTCATATTAGATGTGCCGGAAGCCTCCTTGGAAGCGAGCGAGATTTGCTCTGACACATCTGCAGCAGGAATGATGAGTTCAGCCAAGCTGACCCGATAATTTTCAAGGAAAACAACCTTTAGCTTGCCTTGTAGACTCTCATCATTATTGACAAGATTAGCCACTTCGTTGATCAATTTGATAACAGATTTGGCAAAATGATAACCTGGCGCTGCTTTCGCACCAAAAATGAAGACACGTGGTACCATATCTTTATCAGGATTGTCTTTTAAATCCCAATATAGTTTAAGAATATGGAGCAAATTGAGCAATTGACGCTTATAAGCATGAAGCCGCTTCACTTGTACATCAAAGATAGCTTCCGTTGATACTTCTACTCCCGTAGATTCTTTGATGAAAGCTGCTAAGCGCACCTTTGCTTCTTGCTTGACATTATAAAATTCACTCAAAACTTGTGGGTCATCTTTGTAGTCTAAGAGCTTACGAAGTTCATGAATGTTTTTCCGCCAGCCGTTACCAATCAAGCGATCAATCTCATTTGACAATGGTTCATCTGCAATTTGCAACCAGCGACGTTGAATGATACCATTTGTTTTATTATTGAATTTTTCAGGATAAATGACATAAAAGTCACGCAACGTATCTTCTTTGAGAAGTTCTGTATGAAGTTTTGCCACCCCATTGACCGAATGACCTCCAATAATCGCGAGATGCGCCATGTGAACTTGGTTATCTTTGACAATCCGAGTGTTCTCAATCACTTGCGGGTCAATGCCACGCGCAGCCATTTCAGAGACATAGCGATTATCAATTTCAAGAATGATTTGGTAAACACGAGGGAGAACATTTTTAAAGAGTTCCGCATCCCATTTTTCTAAGGCTTCTGAAAGAATGGTGTGATTGGTATAACTCATCGTCTTTACCGTTGCATTCCAAGCGTCTGTCCATTCAAGACCACAGTCATCAAGTAAAAGCCGCATAAACTCTGCTGGTGCAACCGCTGGGTGGGTATCATTGATATGAACCGATACCTTTTCATGAATTTGCTCTAAAGGCAGTCCTTGCTTCCGATAAGATTTGATAATCGTCTGCAAGCCGGCACTGGTCATGAAATATTCTTGAATCAAGCGCAGTTCTTTTCCTTCATAGCTTGAATCATCTGGATACAAAATAGCTGTGATATCTTGTACTTTGCGGCGTGCTTCAATTGTTGGATATTCTAGCTCATATTCTTCAGGAATTTCGATATCCCAAAGACGAAGATTGTTGACAACGTCATTTCCAAAACCAATTTGTGGTACATCGTAAGGTACTGCACGGAGAGTTTGCGAATTTTCATAAACGGGAAGCATTCGCCCTTCTTTGTTGGCTTGCAGATAGACATTTCCAAAGATTTTAACATCTACAACATCATGATCTTTCCGCGTTTCCCAGACGTTTCCTAGACTACCAAACCAATCATCCGGCAATTCGACTTGATATCCATTTACAATTTTTTGTTTGAAAAGTCCGTAGCGATAGCGGATTCCATTGCCAAATCCCGGATAGCCTGTGGTTGCAAGTGAATCCATAAAAGCTGCTGCAAGACGACCAAGACCGCCATTTCCTAACGCCATATCGTGCTCAGCCTGTTTGACAGCCGTAAAATCAACACCTAATTCGTCAAAGCCTTCTTTGACAACATCGAGGATTACAAGATTTAGTAAATTGGTTTCCAGCATTCGCCCAGGCAGAAATTCAATCGAAAAGTAATAAGCAATTTTTTGATTGTCTTCTACTAATTTGTTTCGTCGTTCCAACCACATAGGAGTGATGTATTTGCGAATCGTACGTGCTAAGGTTTGAAACAGCTCTGTCGGAGTGGCATCTTCTACCTTAATTAACTGTTCTTCATGTAAAATATCTTTAAAATCTTGAAGAAACTGTTCTTTTGTTAGTTCCATTTCTGAATAGCAAACTCCCTTCTATGAATAAAGAGATTGGTACAAATGGCTATAGGCCTGACTAGCGGTGTCCCATGAGAAATCACGCTCCATAGCTTGCTTTTGAAGCGACTGCCATGCTTCTTTATCGTTATGATAGAGACTGACAGCCATATCAAACGTCCATTTCAGCCAGTAGCCTGAGAAATTATTAAAGCTAAATCCAGTTCCTGTTCCTTCGTAGGCATTATACGGTTGAACGGTGTCACGCAAGCCACCAACTTCATGTACGAGAGGTAAGGTTCCATAACGCATGGCCATCATTTGGGACAATCCACATGGCTCAAAGCGACTTGGCATTAAGAACATATCACAAGATGCATAAATTTCTTGCGCTAATTTCACATCAAACGTAATATTGGCAGATAATTTTTCTGGATAAGCTTGACCAAACCAAGCAAAGGATTGCTCAAAAGACGGGTCTCCTGTACCTAAAAGAACGATTTGTACATCATCTTGCAATAAATTGTGCAACTGATCCACAACCAAATCAAAGCCTTTTTGCCGAGTCAAACGTGATACAATCCCTACTAGAGGTACATCATCACGCACAAACAGACCAACTTTTTCTTGCAACGCACGCTTATTTGCCAACTTGCCAGATAAATCGTCTTTATTAAAATGATGATCCAATAACGCATCTGTTTCTGGATTATAAATATCTGTATCAATTCCATTGACAATACCTGATACTTTACCAGATTCCATTCGTAAAATTTGATCCAAACCACATCCAAATTCTGGGGTCATGATTTCATGCGCATAGCTTGGTGATACGGTTGTCACCCGATCTGCATACAAAATCCCTGCTTTCATCCAATTCAAGCAGTTATTCCAACGCAAGGTACCGTCTGCATAACGCTCATAGCCTACTCCAAACAAATCCCAGAGCATGCCATCAGAAAATTGCCCTTGAAATTCTAAATTGTGAATGGTTAACACAGTCCGAATACCATGATAAGCCTGAATCCAATGGTATTTTTCTTTCACTAAAAATGGAATCATCGCTGTATGATAATCATGCACATGCAATACATCTGGAATGAAATCTACTCTTTCCATCAACTCAACAGCAGCCATTTGGAAATAAGCAAAACGCTCACCATCATCAAAATCACCATAAACATGACCACGAAAGAAATAGTATTGATTGTCTATAAAATAGAAGGTTACACCATTTAAAACTGTACGTTTCACACCGACATATTGACCGCGCCAACCGACCTTCACTTCAAAATGGAACAAGTCTTCCATTTGGTCGCCAAACTTTTTATCCACCATATCATAGTATGGAAGAATGACACCCACTTCATGACCAGCTTTCACAAGAGATTTAGGGAGAGCGCCAATGACGTCTCCCAATCCTCCTGTTTTAGAAAAAGGTGCACCTTCTGCTGCTACAAATAAAATTTTCATTGAATTCTATCCTCTGTCACTTTTTCGCCTTTTTTAAGAACAACTGGGTTATCAACTGTTCCTCGAACGGTCACATTCTCAGCAATCTCAACAGCCTTATCTAAGATTGCATAGTCTACAACAGCATGTTCGCCAATAAGGACACGTGGGAAAAGAATACTGTTTTTTACACGACTTCCTTTTTTAATACGAGTATTACGAGAAATGACAGAACCACTCACTTCTCCTTCAATAATACTGCCAGAAGCAAATTGAGCATTTGAAACCTTAGAACCGACTGCATAATAAGTTGGCTCTTCGTTTTTTACTTTCGTATAAATCTTTTGATTTGGAGAGAAAAGGGAATAGAATTTTTGTGAATCAAGCATATCCATATTGGCATTGAAGTACGAAGTGACAGAATGAATATTTGCTAAATAACCCGTATATTCATAAGCAAACGCTTTTTCCTGAGCAGCTAAATCACGTAAAACATAACGTAATTTTTGAGGAAATTCTTTTTGTGCTTCTATTTCTAACTTTTCAATCAGCCAAGGTGTATCCACAACAAAGATATCCGTTGACATGTTGTACAAATCCTGATCTTTTTTATCATCAAAAAGATAGTGATTTTTCACATGATCTGTTTCATCAATTTCCAAAACAGCATTGACTTCGGAAATTTCTTCTTTTGGTAATTTTTTATAGACAACTGTGATCGGTTGATCAGTTGTACCATGTAAGTGGAAGACTTGGTTCAAGTCGATGTTCACCAAAACATCACAGTTCAATGCTACCGTTTGATCGCTGCCCGAACGTTTTAAGTAGGTCAATAATTGCTCGTAGTATTCTTTACCAACAGTAGAACTTTCTACGCGCGTATTATAAATACCAAGATAGTAGTGACTCAAAAGAGCAGACAGCCCCCATTCACGTCCAGAACGGATATGGTCAAAGACAGAACTAATATTATCTTGTTGGAAAATGCCAAAGACGCTCCGAATCCCTGCATTGGCCAGGCTAGACAATGGAAAGTCAATTAAACGATATTTCCCACCAAACGGCAAACTGGCAACTGGACGATGATTTGTCAAAGTAGACATATCATGAAATCCAACTGTATTTCCTAAAATTGCTGAATATTTATCAATCTTCATCTGATGGTACCCCCACTTTCTCATTGTATCCGATAACTTGTACTTCGTCTGTCCCATCAATTTCTACACCATCAGAAATGATAGCTCCTTCACCGATAATAGCACGTTTGATTTTTGCACCTTGACCAATGATAGCACCACTCATAATCACAGAATCTTCTACAACTGCATCTTTACGCACTTGAGCTTCCGTAGAAAGAATCGAATGTTTAACTGTTCCGTCTACAAAACAGCCGTCCACAACCAAAGAATCTTCTACATGAGCATTTTCTCCAAGGAAGTTTGGTGGGGAAATCAAGTTACGTGAATAAATTTTCCATTGACGATCTCGGCTATCTAAAGCATTGTTTGGTTCAATATATTCCATATTGGCTTCCCAAAGTGATTCAATCGTTCCAACATCTTTCCAATATCCCTTAAATTCATAAGCATAGACACTTTCGCCGGATTCAAGATAATTTGGAATAACATTCTTACCGAAGTCAGACATATCTACATTGCTCTTTTCAGCAGTGACCAGCATATTACGCAGGCGTTTCCAGTCAAAGATATAAATCCCCATAGAAGCCTTAGTAGACTTAGGTTCAGCTGGTTTTTCTTCAAACTCGACAATGCGGTTATTGGCATCTGTATTCATAATACCAAAACGACTAGCTTCTTTTAAAGGAACATCCAGAACAGCTACCGTCAGACTGGCATTGTTGTCCTTGTGAGATTGAAGCATATCATCGTAGTCCATTTTGTAAATGTGGTCACCAGACAAAATCAAGACATACTCAGGATTGATAGTATCAATATAATCAATGTTTTGATAAATCGCATGACTAGTTCCTTCAAACCAACGATTGCCCTCACTTGCTGAATACGGCTGGAGAATGGATACTCCTGTGTTAATACCATCCAGTCCCCAACTAGAACCATTTCCAATATGACTATTCAAAGCTAATGGTTGGTATTGAGTAATGACACCAACATTATGAATTCCTGAATTGGCACAATTGGACAAAGCAAAGTCAATGATACGGTAGCGTCCACCAAATTGTACTGCTGGTTTGGCAATACTTTGAGTGAGTTTTCCAAGGCGTGTTCCTTGCCCACCGGCAAGAATCAAAGCTAGCATTTCATTCTTCATCTGTTACTCCTTTTTGGACTTCTTACTTCCATTTGCTGATTTCACACGACGTTTAATTTTCCAAATACTTGCCCCTAATGCTGGCAAAGTAAAGGTCAACATCTGAGGATAATCCTTCCACAAGCCTTCTTGAGACTGAACTGTTTGATTGTACTCTTTCCATACACCTCCCCATTCTTCTAATTCCGTATTCCAAATTTCTTCATATATGGCTGCTACCGGAACACCAATGGTAAAGTCTTTGCGTTCTACCGGAGCCATATTAAAGACGCAAACTAACATATCTCCCTTGTCATTTTTCCGAATAAAGGAAAGTACACTTTGATCTGTATTATCCGCATCAATAATCTCTAAACCGTCCCAACTCAAGTCATTTTCCCACAAAACGCGATTTTCTTTATAAAGCTGATTGAGCTGAGAAGTGAAATGCTGCATCTTGGCATTCATATTATCAGCCAAATCACGCCATTCTAAAGATTCTTCGCATTTCCATTCTAAGAATTGTCCCCATTCGCTGCCCATAAATAGTAATTTCTTCCCTGGGTGACATATTTGATAAGTATAAAGATTTCGCAGACCAGCAAATTGATTATAGCGATCTCCCCACATCTTATGCATGAGACTCTTCTTACCATGTACCACTTCGTCATGAGAGAATGGCAGTAAGAAGTTTTCAGAGAAAGCATACATAAAACTAAAGGTTACTAGATTAAAATCATACTTGCGGTAAATTGGGTCTTCTTCGTAGAAGCGCAGAATGTCATTCATCCAGCCCATGTTCCACTTGTAGTCAAATCCAAGACCACCCATTTCTGCCATACCTGTAATCTTTGTATCACTCGTGCTTTCCTCTGCAATCATCATGACATCTGGATGAGCCAGTTTGATAACCGTGTTCAAGCGTTGAAGGAAGTAATAGCCTTCGTAGTTGCGATTGCCCACGTCAATATTTGGTTGCCATGGACCACTATCATAATCTAGGTAGAGCATGTTGCTAACAGCATCCACACGGATTCCGTCTAAGTGATAAAAGTCAATCCAAAACTTGATACTAGAAATCAAGAAAGACTGCACTTCATTCTTTCCTAAGTCAAAGTTAAGAGCGCCCCAGCCGTAATTATGGGCACGGTCATGATCCTGATATTCAAACGTAGGTGTACCGTCATAATAAGCCAAGGCATCATCATTGATAGTAAAATGACCCGGCACCCAGTCAACGATAACTCCGATATTATTGACATGACATTCTTCAACAAAATCACGAAACTCTTCAGGCGTTCCATACGTGTGCTCAAGTGCAAAATATCCCATTAGCTGATAACCCCAGCTCAATCCAAGTGGATGCGCCATTAGTGGCATGAATTCCACATGAGTATAATTCATTTTAACCAAATAAGGAATCAGTTCATCTTTTAATTGAGCAAATGAATACGGGCTACCATCCTCATTTTTCTTCCAGGAACCTGCATGAGCTTCGTAAATATTCACTGGACGTGAGAAAAACCCCCAACGTTTTCTGCGAGCTAACCATAGACCATCTTTCCATTTCTTTTCTGGAATCGTCCGAATTACTGCACCTGTACCAGGACGTTTTTCAAAATAAACTGCCAGCGGATCAATTTTCAAAATTTCTTGCCCGCTACTTCGTTTGATGTTGTATTTGTAAATGTCTCCTTCCTTAGGTAAATCCGTAAACACTTCCCATACGCCACCTTCATTACGTGCCATAGGGATTTGATTTTCATACCAGTCGGTAAAGTCTCCAATCAGATGCACACTCTGAGCATTCGGTGCCCATACACGAAATGTATAGCCACTTTGCCCATCTACTTCATCTTGATGAGCCCCCAAATAGTGCTGCAAATGAAAATTTTCACCTGTGGTAAAAGTTCTCAACGCTTCTTGTCTATCCATTTTTTCACCTCGTTTTGTAAGCGTTTTCTATGATTCTATTTTACTATTTCTCCTATTGCTTTTCAAGTAAATTTCCATTATTATTACAAAAAATTCTCAAAACCGAACATTTCTTCAAATAATGCCCACTATTAGCAAAAATAACTAGATTTTGTTGAAATTTTGAACTTTTCATTCCATTCCTACTAAATAGTCGATAAAAGAGTAAACTTTTTTAAATGAAAATTTTCATAAAGGTCTAGACAGCTTTACAAAAAAGGCCACACAAAGCCGCCTTTTAATTTAGTTTATAAGATTGAATTGCAACAACAGGATATAATTTCAAATATCATTCCTCCATCGTCTGGTTACATACTAGTTTACCGTATTTTTCTGAAATTTTCAATAACTTTTTCTAAAAAATAAGATGATTTGTGAACTTTTTTATTTTTTACAACTCAAATATTCGGAAATAGAGGATTCTATTTTTGTAAAAAAGAATTGCGAGCATTCATCATCCCAATTCTCTAAAAATCCTATCTAGTCTACTTTTACTACTTGAAGTTGAACTCCGCCCAACAACACTAGATATTTTTCTATTTTTTCAATACCATACGAACGACGAAGAGCTTCAGCGTAAAGTGCTAATTGTGCTTGGTAGCGCTCCACTAATTCACTTGGATTTGTATATTGATCTGTCTTATAATCAAAGAGAACGATACGATCAGCCAGTAGGAGATAACCATCCAAAATTCCACGGACTACAAAATCCTGTCCGCTCGCTTGATCTTGCTTTAACATAGCAAATGGAGCTTCACGATAAACTTTATCTGCTTGCTTTAAGAGTAGTTGACCAAGCTCTGTCTCAAAGAAACTAGCTATCTTTTGCAAATCAATCTTCTTTTTGACAGTTTCTTCTGCCTGAACCTGAGCCAATATTTTCTTTAAAATAGCTATTGTAGGCAGTTGATTTAAAGGAATACGCTGCATCAGTTCATGGACAGCACTACCGATTTGCGCTCCTATAACAGGGGCTTTTTTAGCAAAGTCAGGTAGTTCAAAAGAAGTTTTTCCAATAAAATCTGGAGTTTTTTTCTCCATAATCTCAACACCGTCTGTATCCATGACCGGTTCATAAAATTTCTTGATTTGGCTCGGTGTCCGAACACTTGGCAAATGGATGGCTGCTCGATACTGAGTATTTAGCCTGTCCACATTTTCCAAAATATCCAAAGCCCTGCGAATATCCTCAGACTGGCGATTGTGCGCTAAGTTCTCCTCGACAATCCGTTCCTTCAGCTTTAACTGACCTATTTTCTCACTTGTTAAGTCACTATCCGTCACAAATTGTGTTGAAAAAGCTAAATCGTCTTTCTCAAAGACTGTCTGTAAAGCCCAAATCCAGTCTTGAAAACTTGTCATAGTTTGCCTAATGGAGGCTGCTAAACGACCATTTTCAGGAGCAGGGAAGGTCTTTTTCTCCAAGCTTTCTTGACGACCTTTGCCAACCAGATACAGCTTTCTTTCTGCCCGCGTCATAGCAACATAGAGCAGACGCATCTGCTCAGAAATACTTGCCAAATGAATCTCACGCTCATTTTGCTCATAAGGAAGAGTATCGATAGACAAACGAACATGATTAGGCGCCAGCTCATCAGCAACGTCTACCACTACGTCCGCAACATACTTGATGCCGACGCCATTTTGACGACTGATAATCAAAGCAGAACTACTATCCTTACGATTGAAGACTTTATCCATATTAAGCAAAAAGACATATTTAAATTCCAAACCTTTGCTCTTATGAACTGTCATCAAGCGGACTGCATGCTTCGGAGCCGCAACGACGACACTCGCCAAATCATTGTGAGTTTCTAAGATCTTATCAATCATCCCAATAAAACGCGACAAGCCCTTAAAACTCATCTTTTCGTAGTCATTTGCTCGCAAAGTAAGAGCGTAGAGATTCGCTTGACGCCCTGCTCCATTTGGTAGGGCTCCTACATAGTCATAATAAAAGCGGTCTTGATAAATTTTCCAAAGCAAATCATAGAGCGAATTTATTTTTGCAAACTCTCGCCAATCCAGCAGTATTTCTTGAAACTGCTGGATTTTCTTTAAAAGAGGAGGTGTGATGAGTTCGGGATGTTGACCGTTCCCACTCAGAGAATTTTTCAATTTCTCATAGAGATTTTCCTGATGAGTAACATAAGTAGCTTCTGTCACCTTTTTTTGCAAGGCCAAACGAGCCAATTCATCCTCAGTAAAGGTGAACATTGGTGACTTTAAGAGCGCCACTAAAGCATAATCATTGAACGGATTGTTAATCGTACGCAGGGTATCCAACATCACCATAACTTCTACAGATTGCAAATAATTATCCTCGCCACCGTCTGAAACGACTGGGATACCGTATTTGGCAAACTCAGATAAAATCACATCGTTGCGCGTCCGCGAAGCCGTTAGCAATGTCATATCTTCAAATGGGACATTTTCCTCATTGTGCAGACGGATAATTTCCTTAATGACCAGCGCTACTTCTCCTGCAGAAACAGAAGAAACATCCTTGTCATTCTCCTCATTATCCGTCTCAAGCGTTCCGTCATAAATGAGAAATTCCGTCTGATATTGTGGATTTGGTGCTTTTTTAGCAGGATTTCCAGCTACCAGATAATGCGTTTCATTATAATCAATTTCTCCCACTTCCTCATCCATGAGACGTTTGAAAACATCATTCGTGGCTTCCAAGACTTCCACATGACTGCGGAAATTTTCCTTCAAAACAATCAATTTCCCTTGCTGGCTATCGTCTTGATAGGTTTTAAATTTCTCATTAAAAATCTGCGGATCAGCCTGACGAAAACGATAAATAGACTGCTTAATATCCCCCACCATAAAGCGATTACCCCCATTTGATAACAGTTCTAGCATCCGCTCTTGCGTGTGGTTGGTATCTTGATACTCATCCACCATGACTTCATGGTATTTTGTCCGATAAAAGTGGCGCACATCAGGAAATTCTTCTAAAATCTGAATGGCAAAATGACTGATATCTGCAAATTCAAACGCATTTTCTTCTTTTTTCCGTTGTAGATAGCTTGTCACAAACGATTTCATAAATTGCTGCAATACAAGCAAGATTTCCTTGGCTTCCTCATGATAGGTCACTTGAAATTCAAAGCGATAAAATTGATCTGCCAAATCTCGTAAAACTTGAATTTTTTCTTTGCGTTTTTCGTTATAGGCGTTAATAATTTCTTTTAATTCTTCTTTTCGTCCGCTGTTCGTCAAGGCTTTTCCATTGCTGGCACGCGATATTTCTACAATGTTATTGAGCGTTGTGAGATAGGCTTCCTCAGAGGAATGCCCTTGTAAACTTGCCAGACAATCAAGCACACGCTGCACATTTTCAAGGTATTTTGCTTTGGGAAATTCCTTGGCTTCATTCGCCAAATGATACTGGAAAAATTCTTCTAGGTCAAAAAGGGCTTCTTTTGTTTGTGCTAAAAGTTGCGCTTTTTCTTCTTGGAAATCCGCATGAGCGTAAGCTTTCAAGAAATCTTGTTCTAAGTATTCGATTGGGCTACTGGTGGATTGCAAAAAAGCATAAATCTTATAAATCTGCTCTCGAAAACCAAGTAAATCTTTTCTTTGACCGGTAAAGTTTTTGACTAATTTTTTAAATAAAATAGCCTGATCAGATTGATAGAATTCTTCAAAAACTTGCTCAAAAACTTCGTTTTGTAGCAATAACTGCTCACTCGCATTTTGCAAAATGCGAAAATTTGGCGCCAATTCTAGGAGATAACCATATTTATTGAGGACCTTTTGGGTAAAAGAGTCCATTGTTCCAATGTCGGCATTCGGAATATCGGCTAATTGCTGCGCCAAGTGCTGTTTGAGCTCCTCATCATCTGTTGCCTTCAAGACCTTGGATAACTCTTTCTCCAAGCGCTCTTTTAATTCACTGGCTGCTTTAACGGTAAAAGTCGAAATGAAGAGCTGGTCAATGCGAACTCCCCGCAGAATTTGGTCAATAATCCGCTGCACCATAACAAAGGTTTTTCCTGAGCCTGCAGAAGCAGATACAAGGATATTTTGACCGGAGGAGTAAATGGCTTCGATTTGATCTGGTGTACGTTTTTGAGCTTTGTCAGACTGTGCTTCTTGATCCTGCAAAGCATAGATTTCTTCCTGACTCAAAAATGGAATCTGTCTCATTTTTCTAACTCCTCCTTCATCTTTTCTATCCATGCTTGACGCTTCTTTTCACCTGTCGGGTGGCTATCTAACTTAACCAAATGGCGGGTGCTAGAGAGGTGAAAGTTAGCTTCAAATCCCGTAATGGACTTGTACTGCTCCACAAAAGGTGCAATACTTCTGCCATTTTCCGTATAAGGATTGATGTAAAAATGCCCTGCCAAGATCTGCTCAGCAGCACGGCGATACAAGAGTGCATTATAAGCCAACAATGTCTCCAACTCCTCTTGACTCAACAGATTCACTTTCTTTTTATCGTACAAAGCATTCAGCTGACGAGCCTGCTCAGACAAGAACAGACCTTTATATTCTAGGTTCTTCATTGCTTCTTTGACAGCGTCGCCTTGCGATTTCGTCTTGGCTAAAGGCACAAGTGGATTGGTCATCTGCAAATACATGGCGCCAAAAGCATGCTCTTCTTCATTCATCCACGACTCTTGTTTCAAAGCTGCTAGATAGGTAGGTAATTGAGAATTTAAGCCATTGAAAAATTTCTGAAAATCAAAATTCGTATCGCTTGATTTATAGTCAACAACGCCTAGACTGCCATCTATCCTCAAACGGTCAATCCGGTCAACTTTCCCTCGAATTTGAAGGTTGCGTCCGTCTGACAAGATTAGAACATTTGTTTCTTCTTGACCGAAAACAGCTTCTTCTTGAATGGTTTCTACTAAATCATTTCTTTCTAGAACACGCCCTGTCGCACGCGCTGTGTCCAGCAAGACTTCGTGAGCAAACAAGGCTTCTGCATTTTCCGTATAAAGAGTTTTAAATTCTGCCTCCTGACTGGTTTCTTGAATGGCTTTTTCTAGGCGATTATCAAATGGCTCACTAGACTGCTCTTGCATGACTTTTTCAAACACACGATGCAGAAAATTTCCATGGCTGCGCGCATCTGGGTGAATCGTCATTTCTTCCTGCAAAGCCAAGACATACTTCAAAAAATAAGCATATTGATTGCGGTAGAATTCTGTCAAAGCTGAAGTCGACAGTAGAAATGCCTGATGAGGCGGATAAAGAGCTTGCAATGTCTGCGTTGACAAGGTTTCTGTTTCAAGGCTTGACGTTACATTAGGAATCGAAATACCTTCGCTTTCCAATTTTTTGCGCAGAACCCGCACAGCTACTGACCAAAAAGTCTGCTCTTTCTCCGTCAAAGAACGCTCCCGATCAATATCCCCTTGATTCAACTCAATAACCCTTGCCAGCAGAGCTCGATAAGTTCCAATATCATCACTCGTTGCCTGCAAACGCTTCACTTCAATCGGCAGCCCAATTGGTTGTTCATGCAATTCTAACAAATATGGAGAAATGTTGTTCTCTATTTCATTGACAATCTGAGGGGTGGAGAGGACAAGCCTCTCTGTTGCAGCATTCAAAAGCGACAAGGCAACAAAACGATTTTTCTGGAGATTTTCCTGAGCAGCAATCAGCAATTCCGAATGCGCATCAGTCGCTTCATTTAATCGTAGTCGGTCTTCGTCTGACAAAAGGCTCTTATTTTGGGAATTTTTTGGAAAATAGTCTTGGGTCAAACCAACAGCATAGACAAAAGGACTTGACAAGGGCTCAATCAAATCATAAGATTGAACGGTCACAACGTCCACCGTTGCTGGAATAGTTCGATAGTTGGATAACAGCATTCCTGACTGCACTAGAGTCAGAAAATCATCTAGCTTGACCTTGCTGGCTGAAAAGACACTGGCAAATTGTTCCAAAACATGACAAAAAGCTTTCCAAACTTCTTCTTGCCGTTCTTGATCTTGCGGATTCGTAGAATCTACCAAACCAGCAAAATTCTGAGAAAAAGCAATTGTTGTTAAAAATTGATGAAATTTTTGAAGCAAACCTGTCGCTGTTTGACTGCGAGATTTTAAAAACTCCAAAAGCGGAGTGACTATTTTTTTTCTTAATTGATTGATGTGAATCAGGTCAAATTTTTGATGCTGATTATGAGTAAAATCTTTAGAAAATTTACTAATCCCTTTTACATCTGCAAAGCGAATATATTGCTCAAATAAGTCTAGTTCTTCTTGCTTTAAATGACCATAAAGACCTGTTTTTACAAGATTAAGCAAATCTTCTGTCCGAAAATTATAGCGTTTTAAACGCACTAACGCTTCAATAAACTGCACCAAAGGGTGATGTGCCATGGACTCGCTTCGCCCCAAATAAAAAGGAATCTGATACTGATCAAAAATCGTCTTTAACTGCAAACGATAGGCTTCCACATCTCCCAAAAGTAAGCGAATATCTTTGTAGCGAGCACCATCATGAACTCGCTGGCGAATGCTTTTCGCCACATATTCCAGTTCTTCTTTTTGATTGACAGTCGACCAAATCTGTACATGCGAGCGGTCTTGCTCCGTCAATTCCAACTCAACATCTGAGAAATCATAACGGCTTTCTAGCAGTTTTGAAATGTTCCCAAAAGCATCATCTGGCTGCGTTGCAGGTCTATATTCAGGTTTCACTTCATACTCATTTGCCAAATGGCGCAAGAAATCCACGCTAGCCTGATAGAGATTGCCCTCTCGAAAAGTTGCACGGTATGCCTTCTCACTGGCATAAACACCAATAATGATTTCCACACCCTTGCTATGCAAAAGCTCGATCAAATAAGCTTCTTCAGCTGAAAAACGTGTAAAACCGTCAATGACCAAAGCCAATCCTTGCAATTCTTTATCTACATCACCTGCTGTAATATGATTAGCAAAGACCATAATATTTGACTCAGAAATAAATTCACTCTGATTTAGCTGATGCGTCACTAGCTGTAAAATCTTGATCAAATCTGCTTTTTTCTCATCCTCATCTAGATAGTCTAAATCCGCAAAGGTCATTTGAGCAGCTTGCAATTCATGAAAAAGCTCAACCAATTGCTGAATAAACTGCACATCCGTCCGAATGCCTCCGTACACCTGCAAATCATGCTCTTCCATTTCAGATAATACCTTATAAAAGAGCATTCCCAAACCAATATCGTCTAATGGTCTGCCTTGCTGCACATCATTGAGGACAAAATAACGCGCCATCTGCGCAAAACGTGTCACTGTAATAGCAAACGAAGCGTGGTTTTCTAAAAGACTCAAAACAGCCCTCTCTTTTTCAAATGAAAGAGAGTTGGGGGCAATATAAAACACGCGCTTGCCTGCTTGTGCCAAGCGCTCTGCTTCTTTCACCAAAATCTTCGTTAAGGGATTGCGAATATCAGTATAAAGTAATTTCATGAGCATCCTTTTTGTCAAAATATAGTCTTATTATATCATTTTTAAAGTTTTTCAACAGCGATTGACTGCATACCTTATCAAGAAAAAATCCCCACAAGAATACTTGTGGAGAACAATTTTTAATGATAAGCTAAAGCTTTTTTGAAGCTCTTCCAAATGCCAATATCATCCGTCTGCAAAATCAAACTGGAGTAAATCCGACCGATATAAACTGTCATTCCTAAGGTAAAGACAAAGGAAATGGTAAATGAAATCCAAGCTTCTAGCCCATTTGCATAACCGTTAATCGCACGGAAGGGCATAAAGAAGGTCGAAATAAACGGAATATAAGAACCAACTTTCAACAAGATCGTGTCACCAGCATTTCCAAGAGCCGTCACTCCAAAAAATCCAAGGAGAATCAGCATCACAACAGGCTGAACAGCTTTCCCAACGTCTTCAATTCTCGTCACCATTGATCCTAAAAAGGCAGATAAGACCACAAACATAAAGACACTCAAGGTGATGAAAGCAATAGTATTAAAGGAAATTGCTTCTCCCAAATGCTTCATCAGATTTGGATTGGCATCTAAGAATTCTTTTACAAAAGAAATCTGGTCTGAAAAAGCAAGCAACAGCACTGCACCGATTACATAAATGCTGACATGGGTCAAGATAACTGCAAAAATCCCTGCCATTCGACCATAGAAATATTCAGAAGCCTTGATACTGGAGAAAATAACCTCCATAATCTTGGTTCCTTTTTCGCTTGCAATTTCTTGAGCAGTTGAGCTTGTGTAAACAATGAGAATCATATAAAGTACAAGACCAATTGCTGTTGCGACAATCGTTTGAGTTGCCTTCTTCGCTTCTTTCTTCTCATCAATTTCTTCTTTGAAATCAATAGCTCTTGAAAGTAGCTTCACTTGATTAGCTGATAAATTAGCTTGGCTAATATTTGCAACCTGTTGCAATTGTAGTAATTTCTGTGAAATTGCTGCCTTTGTAGTGCCATTCATCCCTGTATCAGCAACATAGGTTGCTTTAATTTGACCGCTTGCTTCTGATAGCAGCAAATACCCCTCGACATCACCGTCTTTTATAGCTTTCTTGGCTGCTGCTTCATCTTTATAATCGAAGTCCAGATTCTTGCTATCTTTTAAAACTTCCTTGATTTGTGCATTGTCTGTTACAACTGCAATACGGCTAGAATTGCTACTTGACATGGAAGAAAGATACCCAACTCCAAAACTAAGACCAATAAAGATGAAAGGAGAAAGAACCATGAAGACAAAACTCCATGACTTGACATGACGAAGATAAGTCTCTTTGATCACAATTAACGTCTGTTTCATACTTCCACCCCTGATTCTAACTTAAAGATTTCATCAATTGTTGGAGCTTGTTGGTCAAAAGTTGCAATATATTGTCCTTTAGTCAGCAAGTCAAACAAGTCCTTCCCAGCTGTTTCGTCATCTAATATCAATCGCCATGTTCCTTGATTGGTCAGACTGGCTCTGCTTACGTGAGGAAGCGCCTCTAATTCAGCTTGAGAAAGCGGACTAGATACAAAGAGTCGTGTTTTCCCATAGCGATTACGAACTTCTTGTACACTACCATCCAAAATGACTTTACCATCACGAAGCATGATGATCTTATCACATAATTCTTCCACATTTGTCATGACATGATCAGAAAAGATAATGGTCGCTCCGCGCTCTTTTTCTTCAATAATAACTTGCTTTAAAATCTCCGTATTAACTGGGTCAAGACCGCTGAAAGGCTCGTCTAAGATAATCAAATTTGGCTCATGTAAAAGTGTAATAATCAGCTGCACTTTCTGCTGATTTCCTTTTGACAAGCTCTTGATTTTATCAGTCAATTTTCCTTTAACTTGCAATCGTTCCATCCACTGAGGCAATTTTTCTCTCACAACTGCACTTGATACACCTTTTAAATTCGCCAAATAACGCACCTGCTCATAGACAGTCAACTTAGGCATCAAACTTCGTTCTTCTGGTAAATAGCCAATTTCCCGATAAGTATCTTGAGAAATAGCTTTGCCCTCAAAAGAAATCCTACCGCTGTATTCTAAAAAACGCAGAATGCTGTGGAAAATCGTTGTTTTCCCAGCACCGTTTTTCCCAATCAGACCAAGGATTTGTCCTGATTCAGCTTTGAAATCAACACCAAATAGAACTTGTTTTTGCCCAAAACTTTTTTCTAAATTTTGAATTTCAAGCATCCTAAACCTCCTAAAATTCTAAACTCACTATATGTATATATACAATCTCTATATTTAATAGTATAATCTTTTGAAAGCGTATTTTCAAGTTTTTGTGTAAAATTTTCTTATTTTTTTACAACAAAAAGAGAGTCATCAATAGCTACCATTTATAGATTGACTGTCTCTCACTCTCTTACCTTGATTCTATTTGCGCTTTACTAAGCCTTAAAAGCATCCACTAATACTTGAAATTCTTCATTGGAAAGTGTAATCCCTTTCCCCATTTTTGTATGGTCAGGGCTCCAACTACGAATATCGTATTTGGCTGGCGCACCATTGAAGCTCACACGATTCAGCTCTTTCGTCCAGCCTTTATCATTTTCTGATAACACCAATAACTTTTCTTCTATCTCAAATTTGAATTCTGACATTTTTGTCTCCTTTTTCTTCTTTCTTGATTTATTCGTAAAAAATTTACTTTTTTAGCGAGTTTGTTATATAATATATTGTAACAAGTTATGGAGAATTTAGCTATGAAAAAATTTCTCGAAATGATTTTAGAGCGAGCAAGTGAATTTATCAATTACAAAAAGGATACACAAGAGATAGAGGAAGACAACGCCAATATTTTGCAGACGATTGAAACAGCTTTGCAAAAAAAATCAGGTGTGCATGTCATTTTTTCAGATAAAAGTTTTACGGGTGATATTGTCAAATATGACAAAGAGCGCCAGCAATTGATTGTCAAAAACTTCCAGAAAAGTATGTCAACGATTATTCGTATTTCAGATATTAAGCGGATTCGTCTGGTTCCCAACACTATCAGAGAAGCGCAAAAAAGAAATTCCAACCTCAGCTAGGAGATTGGAATTTTTTTATTCAAATAAGCTGTAATAATCCGCAATCGTCATGTTCGCTTTCTCTTCTTGATGTAAGTCTTGGATAATTTGTCCGTCTTTCATGACAATCAAGCGATTTCCGTATTTAAGAGCATCCTCCATATGGTGAGTAATCATAAGAGCAGTTAGTTGGTCACGATTCACAAATTCATCTGTCAGACTCATCAATGCCACACTTGTTTTAGGGTCAAGCGCTGCTGTATGTTCATCCAAAAGCAACAGCTCAGGGCGTTTGAGAGTCGCCATTAAAAGACTCAAAGCCTGTCTTTGCCCACCCGAGAGAAATTCAATCGGCGTATCTAAATGTTTTTCTAAACCATTGCCGATTTTGTCTATCGTCTCCTGAAATTCTTTGCGATAATGGCTCAGACGGCGTGGCACTAGACGGCGTTTTTCACCACGAAATTTAGCAATCAATAGGTTTTCTGCCACCGTCATGCGCGGAGCCGTTCCCATCTTTGGGTCTTGAAAGACGCGTGACAGATACTTAGCCCGTTTTTCTGGTGAATAACTGGTCACATTTTCACCTAGAATATAAATGCTGCCACTCGTCAATGGTAATGTTCCTGCAATGACATTGAAAAGCGTGGATTTCCCTGCCCCATTTCCGCCTAAAATCGTAATGAAGTCATGCTCAAAAATATCCAGTGAAACATCATTTAAAATAACTTTTTCTTCCTCAATACCTATGTTGACAATTTTTGTCGCGTTTTTTAATTCTACAATTGCTGTCATTTGCTTAACTTGACTCCTTTAAAGAATTTATTTTTGAAAGTCGGAATCATGAGACAAATTGCCAAGATAACCGCACTATAAAGGCGAAGATAGCTGGTATTAAAGCCAAGCGCAATCACGCCCCAAATCAGGAATTGATAGAAAATAGAACCGACAACAATCGTCAATAGGCGTTCTGCCAATGTCAGGCTGGTAAAAAGCACCTCTCCGATAATGAGACTAGCAAGCCCCACAACAATGACACCAATTCCACGCGATACATCCGCATAACCTTCTTGCTGGGCAATAAGGGCGCCAGCTAAGGCAATGACACCATTAGACAGCACCAGACCCATTAACTCCATTCGTCCTGTGTGAATGCCAAAACTACTTGCCATATCCGGATTATCTCCTGTGGCAATATAAGCTTGACCCAATTTTGTATCTAAGAAAAAGAGCAATGCTGCAATTACCAAGCTAACAAAAATCAATCCTGTCAGAAGATTGTTTAATTCGCCAGAAAACGGTAGAAAGTCCTGAATTTGCTTCGTTCCAAGAAGTCCAAGATTAGCCCGCCCCATTAACATAAGCATAATAGAATGGCAGGAAGTCATGACCAAAATCCCTGAAAGGAGAGTAGGAATTTTCCCCTTAGTATAGAGAAGCCCTGTTACCATGCCTGCCAGACAGCCAGCTAGAATGGCAGCAGCAGTTGCTAGAAAAGGATTGATTCCCTTACTAATCAGCGTAACTGCTACTGCTCCGCCCAATGGAAAAGAGCCCTCTGTTGTCATATCAGGGAAGTTTAAAATGCGGAAAGTCATAAAAATCCCCAAGCCTAAAATAGCCCAAACAAGTCCTTGTGAGACAATTGAAAGTATCATACTGTTGTCCTAACTTTTAAAATATCGTTTCTTATAATCGGATTACTCAATGACTTGTCCTGCTTTTTTCAGAACATCATCTGGAATTGTTATTCCTAACTGAGCAACCACTTTTTTGTTCACAACTGATTTGCCAGTAGCAAAGATTTCAACAGCTGTGTCTGCTGGTTTAGCGCCCTTCAAAATTTTCGCCGTCATTTTTCCAGTCGCCACTCCAAGATCTTTTTGATCGACAACCACTGAACCCAGACCACCTTCTTCTACCATAGCGGTCGCACTTGGATAGATAGGTTTTTTAGCCGTTTGATTGCTGGAAACGACTGTTGAAAAAGCCGAAGCAATGGTGTTGTCAATTGGAATCCAAATGGCATCTACCTTTCCTGTCATCACATTCATGGTTGAAGCAATCTCATTGGTAGAAGGTACAGAATAAGGAAGCACTTTATAGCCTGCTTTTTCAGCCAAAGCTGTAAATTCTTCTACCTGCGTTTTTGAATTGTCTTCACTGCTTGAATAAAGGACGCCGATTGTTTTCACATTCGGTGTTAATTGTTTGATGAGCTCCAATTGCTGTTGAGCTGGGTTGTGGTCAGACACACCTGTAATGTTGCCTCCCGGCTTTTTCAAATCCTTTACTAAATTCGCCCCAACTGGATCGGTCACTGCTCCCATGACGATTGGCTTGTCTTTCGTTGCACTAGCCAAACCTTGAGCAGCAGGCGTTGCGATTCCAATCAGCACGTCATTGCCATTGGCAACTAATTGCTTGCTCATCGTTGCCACTTTACTTTGGTCACCTTCTGCATTCATAAAGTCAATTTTGATCTTCTTGCCTTTATAACCTTCTTGCGCCAATCCTTCTTGAATCCCTTTATAAATCAAATCAAGTGACAGATGACTGACATATTGCAGCACACCAACTTTTACTGTTTTGGTTGTATTGTTTGTCTTCGGTGCTTTCTCGCCATTTACACTAGAATAAATAATGCCTCCGACAACTAATACCACTAAAAGAGCAATCATTCCCATTAACCGTTTATTTTTCATATCTGTTATCCATTTCATATTTTTCTATTTTTTATTCGAGTAAAAGCCAGAGTCGCCATCGTTTAAACATATTTTTCCTCCATTTAAGGGAAATGAAACAATAAAAGAAAAACCCACACACAGTTCATCTTGTGTGAGGGCGTAAATCGCGGTGCCACCTCAATTATGGGAAAAATAATAGACTTCTCCCACATCTCTATCTTGTCTAACAACAAGTTGCACTGTAAGGTGTGCTCACCGAATTTTTATCGTTTCAAATTCAACTTCTATCCATTAGCCCAATTTCATAAAACGCTGCTACTTGTTTTCACCAACCACAAGCTCTCTGCCAACAACTATTTTATTACTTTTCTAATTTGATATTATTTTAGATGTTTCTGAAACAAAAGTCAAGTATTTTGTCAAACTTTTCTGACAATAATTTTCCAACCTTTTCTTGCTATTTTTTGTTATAATTTTCTTTAGTATCATTCAAGGAGAGAAAAACATGTCCTTTGACGGATTTTTTTTACACCACATGACAGAGGAATTGCGGCAAGAGTTGCTATATGGTCGTATTCAAAAAATCAACCAACCTTTTGAGCAGGAATTAGTGCTGCAAATCCGCAGCAATCGGCAAAATCACAAATTACTCTTATCCGCTCACCCTGTTTTTAGTCGCATTCAACTAACCCGTACCGCCTTTGAAAATCCAGCAGTGCCCACCACATTTATCATGGTTATGCGAAAATATCTACAAGGCGCTACAATTGAAAACATTTCACAAATCGAGAATGATCGAATTTTAGAAATTTCTGTCTCCAATAAAAATGAAATTGGAGATAACGTGGCAGCAACTCTTATCATCGAAATCATGGGCAAGCACAGCAATATCATCCTAATGGATAAGGCAAGCGGCAATATTATTGAAGCTATTAAACATGTCGGCTTTTCTCAAAATAGTTACCGTACGATTCTGCCTGGTTCAAGCTATGTCACTCCACCTCAAACAGATAATCGCAATCCGTTTACGATTTCTGATGAAAAATTATTTGAAATTTTGCATACAGAGGATTTGTCGGCCCGTTCTTTACAAAACTTATTTCAAGGATTGGGGCGCGATACAGCAGCCGAACTCAGCCAGCGCTTAACAAGTGATAAGTTAAAAATCTTCCGCGCCTTCTTCGCTAGCTTCACTCAGGGTACCCTGACTAGCAAGTCATTTACCCCCATTCTCTTTGAGGATAGTCAAAAAGAATTTCCTAGTTTATCACAATTGTTAGATGCTTTCTATCAAGACAAGGCGGAACGCGACCGTGTTAATCAGCAAGCCAGTGAACTGATTCATCGAGTGGAGAATGAATTAGAAAAAAATCGCAAGAAATTAAAAAAACAAGAGCAGGAATTAGTCGCGACTGAAAATGCGGAGGAATTTCGCCAAAAAGGAGAGCTCCTCACTACTTTTTTGCACCAAGTTCCAAACAATCAAGACCAAGTAGAACTGGACAATTACTACACAAGCGAGAAAATTACTATTGTGTTGGATAAAGCTTTGACCCCTAACCAAAATGCTCAGCGCTATTTTAAGAAATACCAAAAGCTGAAAGAAGCGGTCAAGCATTTAACGGGACTGATTGAAGAAACTAAAGAAACCATTCAATATTTGGAGAGTGTAGAAACAGCTTTGTCACAAGCTAATCTCACAGAAATTACAGAAATCCGAGAAGAATTGATTCAGACAGGCTTTATTCGTCGACGTCAGCGTGAAAAAATCCAAAAACGGAAAAAACCAGAGAAATATTTGTCTACTGATGGACAGACAGTTATTCTGGTTGGACGAAACAATCTGCAAAATGATGAGTTGACCTTTAAAATGGCGAAAAAAGAGGAACTCTGGTTTCATGCCAAGGATATTCCCGGCAGTCACGTGGTCATCACAGGCAATCTGCAACCAAGTGATGAGGTCAAGACAGATGCTGCGGAATTGGCGGCATACTTTTCTAAGGCGAGATTGTCCAATCTCGTTCAGGTGGATATGATTGAAGTCAAAAAACTTAACAAGCCAACAGGTGGTAAACCTGGTTTTGTAACCTACACGGGGCAAAAGACCCTACGCGTTACTCCTGATGAAGCCAAAATTAAATCCATGAAGATGTAAGGTGTCTACTAACTGGCACCTTTTTCTGACGACTCTTCGTACGTCCGAACCTCGGATGAAGCAAACTAATTCTCAGGCAGGCTGTCCGAACCTCGAACGAAGTGAACCACTTTTCTGGCAGGCTGTCCGACCCTAGGATGAAGTGAATCAGTTCTCAGGTAAACTATCTGACCCTCGGACGGAGTGAACCAGTTCTTAGGCAAACTATCTGACCCTCGGACGGAGTGAAGCACTTTTCTGACAATCTATCCGACCCTCAGACGGAGTGAACCAGTTCTTAGATAGGTCGTCGACGTGGGCGGCAGTTTAAACTAATTCCCATTCTCTCCGTCGACCGGGACGACAGACTAAAACAAGTCTTATTCTCTCCGTCGACCGGGGCGACAGACCTAAAAAAGGTTGGAAACTGAATTCCAACCTTTGTATTCTATTTCAGACTATTTAAGGTGTATGTAAGTCTCTTAAACCTACCCCGCCGCCTTTTATTCAGATTTCTCAATATCTTCTTTTAGCTCCGCCACATTCAATTTGGCAGCGAGAAAATCTTGGTCTTGAACCGGAAAACGCTGCTCCAATGCTGCAATCGTTCCGATTTCAACCTCTCCATTTTTCATGACAAAATCCATAACATGTCCGCCAAATTGGTGGTCATCAGATAGAAAATGAAGATGAAAACCAGCTACGCTGACACCGTGAAACAGCTCTGGCGTCCAAAAGCCAACGATTGTTCCCGAAATGTGTTCTACCTGGTACTCAGGCTGATGAGCTGCGATTTCTGCGAACTTCTTTCCCGGAGAGGTTTTTGGAGCCATGCGCACATGCATGCTGCTAAATTCACCATGAATCTTAATTGAGTGAAAAAGATTTTCCCCGACATAGCTAGCTTCTATGCGCTTCTTCAACGCTTCATCAGTCAGCTCAACGTCCTGACGAAAACACGCTTCTGCTCGGTGAAAAGCCACTGCAGCATAAGGAACCGTCCTATCTGTTGAAACTTCTATCACTTCAGGACTTGCTCCTATCCCCTTGGCTTGATAGGCCTTGCCGTCAAGCACAATCAGCTCTCCGTCAATAGAGTCTAAAGTACCAATCCCTAAATCGCCATGTTGAAGCAATTCTTCAATCGTCATCGTCCCCTTGTAAAGCCCCGCCATCAAAGCCCCCAAAGTATTATAGTGAAATAATGTTACAAGCTTTTCCATTTCTCCTCCTAGGCAATTTTTACTATCTTTCCTTGAAAAAAGCAGGTCTCACATCCAGCCTTTTACTTTCTAATACTGAACTACACATCAACCGTACAAGAAAATGAGAAATTGAACTCTCTTGAAATAGTCTTGAGCCCTTCCCAGTTTCAATTTAATAAAACTCATCTGGTAAAATCGTTTCTCCTAGTGTACTGCTGTCCTTGTAATCCACTGGCACATCAATGATAACCGGTCCATTTTCCTTTAAGGCTTTTTGGAGCAACTGTGTTAATTCTGCTGGAGATGTTGCTCGGAATCCTTTCGCACCAAAACTCTCTGCATATTTAACAAAATCAACAGGCCCAAAGTCCACTCCAGATGAACGACCATATTTCATTTCTTCTTGAAATTCCACCATATTATAATGACCGTCGTTCCAAATAAGATGAACAATTGGCAATTGCAGGCGAACCGCTGTCTCTAGCTCTTGGGCCGAAAAGAGAAAACCACCATCTCCAGATACAGAAATAATTTTTGTATTGGGACGAACCAAGGCTGCCGAAATCGCCCAAGGCAATGCTACTCCTAACGTTTGCATCCCATTTGAAAAAAGCAGATGCCTTGGTTCATAGCTCTTGAAATAACGTGCCATCCAAATATAATGCGTACCCACATCGACAGTAACTGTCATATCGTCTGTCGTATTTTCCTGCAAGACTTCGACAATATCCAGCGGGTGTAGGCGACCTTTTTCAGCTTGGCTGCGGTCAAATTTCACATCACCGTCCATTTTATCTCGCAGCACTTGCAGATATTCCCGCGAGCCTTCTGGTAATTGATAGCCGTTAATCGCTGGCAGCAATAAATCCAAAGTATTTGCAATATCTCCGATCAGCTCCCGCTCCGGTTGGAAGTAAGTATCAATCTCTGCTGGCTCTACGTCAATCACAATGACGCGGGCAGAAATTTCAGCATTCCAGTTGCGTGCTTCATACTCAATCGGATCATAGCCGATAGCGATGACTAGGTCAGATTTTTTTAGAAGCATGTCACCCGGCTGATTGCGAAACAGTCCGACACGTCCAAAGAACGTAGCTTCTTCCAATTCACGAGACACAATCCCAGCCCCTTGGAATGTTTCCACAACAGGCAACTGTACTTGCTCCAATAACTGACGAATAGAAGCCGTCACTTTGGCACTTGAAGCGCCATTTCCTAAGAGAAGAACCGGTAACACAGCATTTTTAATCGCTTGCGCTAGATAGTTAATGTCTGCCACAGAACTAGAACCCAGCTGCGGATCCGTCAGCGGTTTAATTGCTTTCACTTGTACCTGACTATCCACCACATCCTGTGGAATGGAAATGAAACTTGCCCCCGGCATTCCTGACTTGGCATGACGATACGCATTGGCAATGATTTCTGACAGAGTATTGCCGTCTTGCACTTCGACTGAATACTTAGTAATCGGCTTAAATAGTGCAGCATTGTCCATAGACTGGTGAGCGCGTTTTAGAAGGTCAGAGCGTTTGACCTGACCAGCCAAAGCCAGCACTGGGTCGCCCTCTGCGGTCGCCGTAACCAAGCCCGTTGCTAAGTTTGAAGCACCTGGTCCACTCGTTGCAATCACGACACCCGGCTCTCCTGTAATCCGCCCAATTCCTTGCGCCATAAAAGCAGCATTTTGTTCATGACGAGCAACGATAAGTTGTGGGCCTTTGTCCTCTAAGGTATCAAATACACGGTCAATCTTTGCACCGGGAATTCCAAATACATAATCCACCTTGTGATTGATTAAACTATCCACAATCAAATCCGCACCAAATTTTTCAGTCATTTTCTTCATCCTTCCTGAATATCACGCTCATCATTATATCATAATTCCCATGCGTCTTATAGGATTGTGCTTGTTACTCTTTTTACAAACTATTGTACAATTCCTGCATCTCCACATCATCTGGAACCAAGTGAAGATAATGCTCTGCTTGGTGTTTTGCTTCTTCAAAATCTCCCATTTCACGAAGTAGATAAATATATTGCTCTAAAAATTCTGGATTTTCCTTTAAATCCGAGAGCAACAGTCGATATCGCTCCAAAGCTGCTGTTGTCTGTTCCAAAGCCTGATAGGCACGCGCAATATTCCACTTAGTCAGTACATTGTCTATGTCTTGCTCCTCAAATTTCAAAACTTCATCAAAACGCTCTTGCTCTAAGTAAAGATTAGACAAACGCAATGCAATTTCTTCCAAGTCTTCCGCATTATCTTTTGCTTTCAAAAGGTAATCTTCTGCCTTTCGCTCATCGTGCAACTCATAAGAAAGCTGCGAAGCTAGCAACAAAAGACGTGTATCAAATGGATTTTTCGACAAGCCCTGCTGCGTAAGGCGTAATGCTTCTTCTGTCTGATGTTCTGCATGAAGCGACAAAGCATAACCATACTCATAACCTTCAAATTCCGGCGAAATCGTATCAATTTGCTTAAAGTATAGATTAGCTTTTTGATATTCTTTCTGGTCATACAAAATAGTCGCTAATTCAAAGGCTACAGCATCATCGTATTCAATCTCTAAAGATTTTTCCAAAAACTCAATCGCCACTTCAAATTTTCCCAAACTTGCATAGGAAACACCAATCCGCTGATAAGTAGAAACACCCGTCTGCTCATAAATCATGCGATTGTCTAAGCTAGCGTATTCCTTAATGGCTTGATTGAAATTTCCCAATTCAAAATCTATTTCAGCCATGCCAAAAGTCACTAACGGTTCATCAGATAATTGCTTTGCCTCGGCTAATTTTTCCCTTGCAACATCTGGCAAGCCTTCCATTTGATAGAGATCAGCTTTGACCAAGAGTGCTGTCACATACCAGTCACTATCAGAAGTAATTTCTTCCAGATAAGCAAACGCTTCTTCCACTTGCCCGTCTTCACTAGCAATCTGCGCCAAACTGATGTAGGCTTCTGGATAATGAGGAGCTAATGTTTCATAAATTCGCTTCGCTTGAGGGAAAAAGCCGATACTTTCTAAGTAGTCGGCTAATTCAAGTAATTCTTCCTCTGTATCATTTGTTAGAGCTCTTTCAAAATATTTATTGGCATGCGCCAAATCCTGCTTTTGCAAAGAAGCGACCATTTTCTTACTGTTGTTCAATTTCTTCTCCTGTTTCATCTACCAATTCTTCTTCATACAAGCCGCTGACTTTCTTATACCAATTAAAAATAGCAGCAATCACAACTTTTGCAGACGCATAAACGGGAATTCCCAGTAAAACGCCCCAGATACCAAACATAGATCCCGCTGTCAAAAGGACAAAAAGAACATTGATTGGATGAATGTTCAATTGGCTACCGAGAATTAATGGCGACACAAACCGCCCTTCAATCGTTTGCTCTACAATAAAGACCACAATGACTTTCAAGAGCATAATTGGTCCAGCAATTAACCCCAGAACAAGAGCCGGCAGCATAGCTAGAAAACTTCCCAAATAAGGAATCAAATTTAAAATCCCTGCCGTCACCCCAAGTGTCACTGCATAGCGAAGCCCGATTACTTTAAAGAAAATGATGAACATTATCGCTACGATAATAGCTACAGTTACTTGCCCACGAACGTAATTGGCAAGCTGCGTATTGACATCTGTCAAAATTTGTCCGACTGGTTCACGAAACTTAGTTGGCATGAATTTTGTCAAATAAGATTTTAAGTTTTTTCCATCTCGCAAAAGATAAAAAAGGATAAAAGGCATGATGATAATGGCTACAATCACTTGCGAAGCCGTACTAATCAATGTGCTTACCCAATTCACTGCTTTCGATGAAAAATTACTTGCCCAAGTCGTCACTTGAACTGAAAAATTATTCACAATCTCTTCTAATTGAGGCTTGACATCATCAGAAATTCGATTTTCCAAAAAATCCTGAATTATTTTATTCAACTTTTGCAAATTAGCTGGTAAATTCTTGGCAAAGCTAACTATCTGATGCTGCAAACTTGGAATTGCCACAGCCAATCCCCAAATCAAGAGCAAAGCAATTAAGATAAAGACAATCGTAATCGCGACCAAACGATTGATCTTATGTTTCTCCATAAAATCTACAATTGGATTTAAGAGATAATACAAAAGCCCTGCTAAAATCACCGGCAGCATGATAACTCCGATAAATTCTAGAACAGGAATAAAAATAAAACTAATTTTGCTTAATACAAAAATATTCAACCCCAACAATAAGGTCACCAAAAAAACAGTGATTGCCTTATTGTCTAAAAACCACCGAAAAAACCATGATAGGCTGAAATCCTTCTTTTTGTGTTCCATACAGACATCCTTTTCTTTATTTATCTCATTGTAGCATTTTTCACTAAAAAATTCTTGAAGAAAGGGTAGTCCTTTATGAATTTCCTTCTTGCGCCCGAGTCAAACACAAAAAGCGGTCATCCATTCAATTCATGAACGGATTCCCACTTTTAGCTTTCTTTATCTGAGAAAAAAATTGTAAATCGCATTCGTTTGTCATCAACAGCTTCAAAGCGATAGCGCAAATGATGATTTTCCAAAATCTGTTGCACGATAAAGAGTCCCAGACCTGTTCCACCATCTTTGCGGTTACGACTGTAATCCGGACGATAAAATGGCTGAAATATTTGCTGGATTTGCTGTTCATCCAACACATGTTCTGCATCATTTTCAATGATTAACTGACTGTCTTTAATCATTAAAAGAATCTCTCCGCCGGCTAAGGTATAATGGAAAGCATTATCTAGTAAATTTTTAATAGCTTTCAGCAAATAAGTCTTGTTCCCATGCACTTGAAGCTCTTCTAACTGTACAGTAAATTGGTAGCCTTTCACATCAGCTAACATTTTATAGCTGCTCAAGTTTTCCTCCAAGAGCTGATTAAGTGAAAAGTCCTCTTCTTCAGCTTCTATTCGCATTTCAATCTTAGAAATTGCCAAGATAGACTGTACAAGTTTTGATTGCTCTTCCAAAATTTCACGACATTTATGCAGATATTTATCTTTATCTTTGAAGTCACCAACACCGTAAATCATACCATCCACAATTCCCATCATGCTGGTAATCGGCGTTTTCAGCTCATGAGAAGTCATCCGTAGAAATTCTGCTTTCTCACGTTCACTTTCAGCAACTTTCTCATTTTCCAATCGCAGCGCTTCAATACTTGTCAAAAGATTGTTATACAGACTGTTAATATCTTGAGCGAGAGTGGAAATTTCATCTCGCCCTTTGACAGGACAAGCCACATCTGGAGAAAGAGTTGCCATTTTTCGCGTGCTCTCTGAAATATCTGTAATGCGTTTGGTTGCAAATCGACTATAAAGAAAAGCCACTATACCCCCTAACGTTAACGAAAAGAATAAGATATAAGGATAAAGACTTAACAACACGTAAGTAGCATCCGATATTGGTTGGAGCGAATATTCCCCACGTAAGGTCAATGTGGTCCCTTCTGCCGTTCTTATCTTCTTGCTCATACTTTTAGTTTGATTATTCAAACTCATGTCAGAAGGTAAAATTGTTAATTGGAATTCTCCCTTTTCATTAGCTAAATCAATATGTGGATAAATAAGTTTTCCTTTCACATCTAATATACTAAACCAGACGCGTGTATTCTTTCGATTGTAGTCACTTAAAAGCTTTCCTATATCATCTGACGGTTTTCCTTGAACTTGCTGAGTAATCTGAAAGAACTCACTTTTAGCTTCTCGATGCTTGACTTGCTCATAATAAACAGGCATCACAAAATAGAGTGTTGTTAAAACCGTTGTCACGACAATAAAAATTATTGTTCCTGTCAAAAGAAAATGCTTTTTAGCAATTCTCACTCTTCTTCTCCTCCAAGTTGATAACCCATACCAGTAATGGTTTTAAGAGGTATTCCAGGAATTTTTTTCCTAATATTTTTTACATGGTTATCCAAAACACGACTATCCAGTTCGCTATAACCCCAAATTGTATTCATCAATTGATCCCGAGTCACCAAATGATTTTTTCTTTTAGCTAAAGCTTGGATAATTTCATATTCTTTTTTAGTAGGAGACATTTTCTCTTCTTGCCAATAAACTGTACAATCGTCAATTGAAACACGTAAGTCTCCAACGACAATCTCTGATTCTGTCACAGTACTCCGGAAAATATTTTCAATGCGTTTCATCAAAATAAGTGGCGAAAATGGTTTGGTAACATAATCACTGATAAGGTGATTAAAGCTGACCAGCTGAGTATATTCATCATCTAGTGCAGTTAACATCATAACTGGTACCTGCGACGTCTTCCGGATTTCCTTCAACACATCCAGACCGCTCATAGAGGGCAACATAACGTCCAAAATGATGAGGTCAAACGATTTTTCCTCAAATTCACGTAAGGCTTCTGCCCCGTCAAAAACTGGTGTCACCTCATAATGATTTTCTTTCAAAAATTCACAAATCACTTGATTAATCGTAGTGTCATCTTCTACTACTAAAATCTTATGCATTTCTTACTCCTTAAAATATAGATATAAAATTAAATGACTGCTAATCAATGTAAAGATTACTTTTATTATACAACAAAATAGTGAACTTACAAAGATTGAACCGTGATGCAGGATAAAAACTTTCTTCCAAAAAACTAAACATTTTTCAGAAGTCAAACAGACAACCATAATTGTTAGCACAACCACCTGCAAATCTATTTTTATTGTATCAAAGTCATCTGTTCCCATCCTATCTCGAATCTATTTTTTATCTATTTTTTCATCATAAAACTGACAGCGGCTTTCATTTGTGAAAACCATTTCATCTATTTTTGTGTTATAATAAAAGTATCAAATATTTCGAGGTGAATAATGACACAAACAGTTTATTTTGGAACTTATACACGTCGTAGCTCAGAAGGGATTTACAAAGCTGATTTTGATACTAGCACAGGAGAACTGGCAAATTTAACACTTATTGCAAAAGAGCCAAATCCTACTTATTTAGCTTTTGACAAGCAACAGAACCTATATTCTGTCGGAACTGAACACGGTGAGGGAGGCATTGCAGCCTTTAATAAAGCGGGACAGTTACTCAATCACGTTGTGGCCGAAGGTGCTCCTCTATGCTATGTGAGTGTAGATGAAGCAAGAAGCCTTGTCTACGGGGCAAACTACCATAAAGGACAAGTATTAGTTTATAGACGACAAGAAAATGGTAGCCTTAAATTAGTTGATTCTGATGTTCATATCGGCTACGGTCCTCATGAAAACCAAGCTGCTGCTCATGTGCATTTTGCAGATTTAACACCCGATAAGTATCTGGTTACGTGTGATTTAGGAACTGATGAAGTTGTGACATATGAAATTAGTGATTATGGACGCCTAAATCGATTAGAGACTTATCATGCGACACCCGG
Source organism: Streptococcus sp. HMSC073A12 (assembly GCF_001812815.1). Classification (NCBI taxonomy): domain Bacteria; kingdom Bacillati; phylum Bacillota; class Bacilli; order Lactobacillales; family Streptococcaceae; genus Streptococcus; species Streptococcus sp. HMSC073A12. The sequence goes on from NZ_KV810530.1 coordinate 163,111, forward strand.
CGCTGGCCCACGTCATATTGTGTTCCACCCTCACTACAAAATTGCTTATCTTATTTGTGAATTAAACTCTACTATTGAAGTTTTAATTTACGATGGTGACGGTCAGTTTGAACGCCTGCAAACCATCTCCACTTTACCAGAAGACTTTTCAGAATTTAATGGAACAGCTGCTATTCGCTTATCTGCTGACGGTCGCTTCCTTTATGGATCTAACCGTGGACACAATTCAATTGCAGTTTACAAAGTAGCAGGAGACGGAACGCTTGAACTTGTAGAATTCGTACCAACTAATGGAAAAAATCCACGTGATTTTAATATTACACCAGATCAACAGTATATTATCGCAGCTCATCAAGACTCAGACAATGCGACTGTCTTCAAACGTGACCCAGAAACAGGAAAATTAACAGAATTATCACATGACTTCTTTGTTCCAGAAGGTGTTTGTGTTGCTTTTACTCATTAATCGGCTCTTCTTAAGAGACTAATCCCAATCGCCTATGGTTGGGATTTTTTGTTGTCTTATATGTCATCTTCCCAGATTCTATTCGTTTGCAAGTAATTGCATTAAGGAGCACGACTGTCTACTTTAGTCTCCAATTTTACACCGAACATCATGATACTGACGAAAAGAACATAATAAAAAGAGGCAAGGGAATAAAACCTTGTCTCTTTATTGTTTTAGTTTAAAATCGGATATTTTCTCGTGTTTTTTCATACGATGTAACAAAACGATTGGTTACACCGGGTTCTACTACATCCAATGCTTGCGAGATCTCCTCAAACGATGCTTGATAATCAAAGTCATTTTCAAAAATCTCTAGTGCACGGTTGAAAGCAGTTTGAACTCCCTCATCAAATGAACGGTAGCGATTTGAATATTGTAACAATTGCTCTGTCAAAGTAGCATTTTCAACAATCCGATAAGTCTCATTTTCCAGTTCATTCATATCATTTGTCAAAATCTCTAGCATACGGTTTACTGATTCGATATTGACACGATATTGTTCCAATTCTGCTACTAAAGCTTCTGTGTTATCACTTGCAGTAAAGAAAGTGGTCAGGAAGCTCCGTGGAATACCCGGCAAATTGCGTTTTTCCATATAACGCTTAATCGTGTGCAATTTGTTTATATAAATAGTAACTTTTTGTCGAGCATTGGCATCATCTTTTTCAATTTTAGCCAATTTTTCACTCAGTACTAATTGTTCATCTTCAATTTCTTTGACTCGTTTTTGAATGGTTTCAAGGTTTTCTTGAAGAACAGAATAAGCCTGTTTTCTTTCTGAAGAATCTTCAATTGCTTCTAAAACAACATCATCCAAGCTAGAAAGTTCACTTTGAAGTCGGCGAACATGATTTGTATCGCTTTCTGTCAAGAGATACAATTTTGAAAGGCGAGCAATCTCTGTCAAAAGATTTTGATTGTTTTCTTTTGTATGACCTAAATAACCTGGTAAACTATTGACTAATTTGACAACTACTTTATGTGACTTGATTTCACGGTTGAACATGTCATATAAAGCATCCATTTCTTCTTGGATTTGCGTATTTTCATATTGCGCATTATCCAATTCCAAACTAGCAATGTTTTCACTGTTGCGTTTCAAACTAGTATGCATCTGTTGGAAGCGAGATTCAATATCAGTTTCAATAAAATGATAACCAGATTCTAGCAATTTGCGATGACCAGATTCCAAATCTTCTAACTGTTCTGGTAACTTTTGATCTAATTCTGATACAAGATCTGGGATTTTTTCAACAATATGTGTCAAAGCAAGGATGTGATCCTCTGTTTTATCCAAAATTTCCGCTGCTTCAACAGGGTCTCCTGATGAATTCAAGGTCACAAATTGAGAGAATTCAGATTGAATTTTTTCTAATTGCTTTTCAATCTCAGGAAGCGCTGATCCATAACTTTCTGTATCATTTGCCACAGACACTTGCAACTTTTCAAATAAATCCAAAGCATGCAAGACACGACCGCTATTTTTAGACTCTTGCTTTTCTAATTCAGCAAGTGCATTGCGAATAGCAGTAATATCTTCTTCAATCAAGTCAATTTGGCTCTCAATTTTATCAATACCATGCTTTGCTTTTAGAAACCGAAACGAATTATTGTAACTTTCCGTTTCAAAAAGGTTGTTTTCAATGTCTGCAAAGGAATTCAGAGAAAGATCAACCCATTTTTGATTCCATTCACGAAAAGCCACTTGACTTTGTCCAATCAAATGCATGTTTTTAACCGCTTCGACTTCATCATTCACAGGAAGATTATAAAGCTCTTCTTTACGATCTTCTAACTTAGCAAGTAAAGCATCATTTCTTTTTCTTAATAAGACAGCAGTTATGTAAGCAACAATCAAGAGAACTGCTATCACTATGATTAGTATGATTAGTCCATTAGACATGTAAAACTCCTTCAAAATATTACTTGAAAATAATCATGATTATTATATCATAATTTTCTTGGTAAATGTGAATTTTTTCAGATTTTTTTAAACGTCCAATGTACTGTATACGGCGTTCTCTTCGATAAATTCACGACGAGGTTCTACACGGTCCCCCATTAGCATATCAAAAATCTTGTCCGCTTCTGCTGCATCATCGACTGAGACACGCGCCATTAAGCGATGTTCTGGGTTCATCGTTGTTTCCCAAAGTTGGTGGTCGTCCATTTCTCCCAAGCCTTTGTAACGTTGAATACTTGGTTTAGAACGCCCTTCAGAATAACGCTCCAATGCCAACTGTAGCTCTTCTTCTTGATTGGCTCCGGGCTGGATGTATTCTTTCACTTCACTGCCGACTTTCACACCATAAATAGGCGGTTGAGCAATATAGACATACCCCGCTTCTAAAACAGGCTTCATATAACGATAAATCAATGTCAAAAGAAGGGTTCGGATATGCGCACCATCAACATCGGCATCGGTCATAATGACTAATTTTTGATAACGAGCCTTTCTCACATCAAAATCTGCTCCAAAACCTGTTCCCATTGCGGTAAAGAGACTACGAATTTCTTCATTGGCTAAAATTTTATCCATGCTGGCTTTTTCAACATTTAAAATCTTACCGCGAATTGGCAAAATAGCCTGAAACTCCCGATTTCGACCAGATTTCGCTGAACCACCTGCTGAATCTCCTTCCACGATAAACAATTCTGTTTCATGCGGATCATTAGAAGAGCAATCTGCCAATTTACCAGGTAGATTTGAAATTTCAAGACCTGATTTCTTGCGGGTCACTTCACGTGCACGTTTAGCTGCAATCCGAGCCTTGGACGCCAAAATTCCCTTTTCAACGATTTTCTTAGCAACCGCAGGATTTTCCAAAAGGAAATCTGAGAAAGCTTCGCTAAAGAGACGATTAGTAATTTTAACAACTTCACTATTTCCAAGCTTCGTCTTTGTTTGTCCTTCAAACTGTGGGTTAGGATGTTTTACAGAGATAACAGCTGTTAATCCTTCACGGACATCTTCACCAGTCAGGTTGTCTTCATTTTCTTTCAAAAGTTTATTTTTCTTGGCATAGTCATTGATGACACGTGTGAGCGCTGTACGAAAACCTTGTTCATGCGTCCCGCCTTCATGAGTATGGATGTTGTTAGCAAAACTCATGACAGTTTCGTGATAGCCTGTTGTATACTGCATAGCTACTTCAACAGTAATATCATCCATTTCTCCGTCTGTATAAATCGGATTTTCAAAGATAACATCTTTATTTTCATTGATATATTGGACGTAGCTGGCAATCCCACCTTCATAATGGTAATCTTTTGTTTGCTCCAAACCTTCCCGTTTATCGGTAATAGAAATTCGCAGACCACGATTCAAGAATGCTAGTTCTTGCACCCGTTTGTTTAATTTTTCAAAATCAAATTCAACCGTTTCTGTGAAGATTTCTGGGTCTGGTGTAAAATGAACAGTTGTTCCTGTGCGATCAGTCTCGCCGATAATCTCCAGATCCGCTACGACGTGCCCGCGACGGTATTCTTGAAAATGAATCTGACCGTTCTTGTAAACCCGAACATCAAGTTGAGTAGAAAGAGCATTAACCACAGAAGATCCAACACCATGCAATCCTCCAGATACCTTGTACCCGCCACCGCCGAATTTTCCTCCAGCATGAAGAATGGTAAAGACAGTTTCTACCGCAGGACGACCTGTTTTTTCTTGAATATCTACAGGGATTCCACGACCGTCATCAACAACGGTAATCGAATTGTCTTTCTCAATAAACACTTGAATATGTGTTGCAAAACCAGCTAATGCCTCATCAATTGAGTTATCTACAATTTCCCAAACAAGATGATGCAGTCCTTCTTTTGAAGTTGAGCCAATATACATCCCTGGACGCATTCGGACAGCTTCCAAACCTTCTAAAACCTGAATTTGACTGGCATCATAATCCTGTGCTTGCAGTTCTTTATTCTCTTCTGACATACGATTCCTTTTCTATATTTTTATAAATTTCTTGAGATTTTTCATATCATCAAAGAGATAAGTTGCAAAGCCAGCTGATTGACCCGCTTCTGTGTCAATTGAGCGATCTCCGATGACTAACCCATTCTCAATCTGATACTTATCTTTTAAATACAGCATTGACTCAGGATTTGGCTTTCTCTTAAAACCACGATTAGAAGTCACCACTTCTGTAAAGTAGCCTGAAATCCCTGTTTTATCAAGAATCTCTAAAACCTGATCATTCCGATGAGAAATCAGAAAATTACGCCCTCCTTGTACAACGATATTTCTGAGCAAGTCTGCAGCACCTTCAAATAATACTGGATGAGCTAACTCTCTTGCTTCATTCACTTTATAAGTTTGTAAAAATGCAGGAATGTTGGGCGCAAATTGAGCAATTGCATAAGGAGTTGAAATCTTTAGCGCCTTGTAAACATCATCATGGGCAGCTTGAATACCAAAGCTGGCTAATGTTTCTACAAAAGCAGCCGTTGAAGTCTCATAATTATCGAGGAGAGTTCCTCCTAAATCCCAAATATAATCTTGATAATCCATATTCTTTATTATAACATATTTTTGTAAAAAATGGCGGTAAAAAGGGATAGGATAGCTTATTTTAGATATGAATTCCCATAAAAAAACTTACTTGGTTAATTCCAAATAAGTTTCAGTATCCCAGAAAATCAATTACCATAGACCTCATTGTAAAGCATCTCAGTTGCAAGCTGCTCACTATCTCCACCTAACTGATGAACCAACTCATAAGCAAAAGTTAGAGCAGTTGCGGGACCTCGGCTGGTAATCACTTTCCCATCAACAACAACTGTTTGCTTGATATAAGTACCAGAATCAATATCTGACTCGATACCATCATAACAGGTAAATTGTTTGTTCTTTAAGACTCCTGCACGATTGAGTGCAATCGGTGCTGCGCAAATGGCTGCTATCCACTTACCTTCTTCTTGCATCTTCTGTAGAGCTGACATCAAACGATCATCATCTCGCAAATTTGTCGCACCAGGCATTCCTCCCGGCAGTATCACCACTTCATAATCATCTAACTTTCCAGCCCAAACTTTATCTGCTTGAACTGCGATACCGTGAGAACCTGTTACCGCTTTTTCAAAGCCAATCATGTCACATAGGATTCCTGCACGGCGAAGAACATCCACAACCGTCAATGCTTCAATTTCTTCAAAGCCATTGGCTAACATAACAGCTACTTTTGTCATACTTCTTCTCCTTTATTTTAATTGTTTTAATACTACTTTTTTACGCCTTGTAGGATAATGTGAGCGTTTCTCATCTGAGAGATTATTTTGATAACTTATCGAAAGCAAGAGTCCGACACCAATTAAATTACTAATAATCGAAGAACCACCTTGAGAAATGAATGGAAGTGGGATTCCTGTTAAAGGCAAAATTCCCGTCACTGCTCCGATATTTTCAAAAATATGAAAGAGTAACATCATGATAAAACCAGTAGAAATATAGGTGTAAAATTGATTATTTGATTTCAGCGTAATTTTTAACATACGATAAATCAATAGCAAGTACAAGGCAATCACAATCGTTGCACCGACAAAACCAAAATCTTCTGCAATGACAGTAAAAATCATATCACTTTCACGTACAGGCACCAATAGATTGGATACATTAAACCCTTGTCCCCAGAGACCACCACTACCAATTGCTATTTGACCTTGTGCCTGTTGATAAGTAGTGGTTTGAGCGTAGTCAAACGGATTCAGCCAAGCAAAAATACGGTTGATCTGATAGGTTGGCATCCCAATTTGGTGCAAAAAAGCTCGCCCATCTTTTGAAATGAAGATAAGTAAAAAGCCGCCACCTACAACCAGAACGGTCAAAGCAACTGGTACAATAATTTTCCAAGATACACCTGACAAAAGGACAATTCCTGAAAAGATGGCAATAAAAACTAAAGCTGTCCCTAAGTCACTCTGCAATGCCAACAAAATCAGAACGGGTAAAGTATAAAGGGCTAGTTCAAAAATCAGGAAGAAGTCCAATTGAACCTTTCGCTCTCTATCTTTATAACGCTGTAAAAAATTAACAACAGCTCGCGATAGCATAAGAATATAAGAAATTTTCATGAATTCAGATGGTTGAAACAAGGTCACATGTCCTATAGTCACCCAGTTTTTTGCTCCTGTCGAAGCGACTAGTTCTGAACTATAAAAAATAAGCGGGAGCACCATCAATGCCAATCCGAACACATATAAGTATGGCGTTATTTGCCAAAGAAATTTTGTATTAAATAGCATGATAACCAGACTGATGACCGTTCCCAGAGCAATCCAAGCAATCTGCTGCCCTACAATTGGCCAAACATTTTTTGGATAATCATGACTAACAGCGATATAAATAGCTACAACACCAATAAAAAGCAAACAAAATACCGGTAATATTAAACTATAATCCACTCGTGAATCAATCGAGCGTTTTTGATAAGGCATATCTCCTCCAACATACGTAATAAATGTCAGTCACTTTTAAAGCACTTTTACGAGAAAAAGTATTGAATAATTAAGCTAGATACAGCAACTGCAAACCAAGCAAATACTCCTGTCAACAACGGCGCTGCGCCTGCTTTTCTAAATTGCCCAAAGGATACTCTTGCACCAATTCCAGCAAGAGCCATTGCCATGAGCCACTGTGACAAGAACTTCGTTGCAGGAACGAGCGAACTTGGAAAAATCCCAACACTAGTAACAATAGACGCCACAACAAACCACAAAATAAACCAAGGGAAAATTTTCTTTAAATCGACTTTTTGATGACTGTTTTGTGAGCGTACATATCGGACTCCTGCAAAGATGAGACAAGCTGGTACAATCATTAAAGCACGACTGAGCTTCACAATCGTTGCTAAATCTCCTGCTGACTGACTGTAAGTGTAGCCCGCTGCTACAACAGATGACGTATCATTGATAGCTGTTCCTGCCCAAGTTCCAAAAGTTGCATTATTCATATGCATCAGATGCCCTAAAAATGGGAAAATAAAGACCGCTAAAATGTTAAAGAAAAAAATTGTTGAAATAGATAAAGCGATGTCTTCATCTTTTGCTTCTAAAATCGGCGAAGCTGCTGCGATGGCAGAACCACCACAAATAGCCGTTCCAAATCCAATTAAAGTGGTTAGAACTTTGCCCATTCCCAACAGACGTCCTACCACATAAGCTGAAATAAAAGCAATCAGTATAGTTAAAATGCTAATTTTTAAAGAGGAGATGCCTGTAGCAGAAACCCGACCAATAGACATACTAAACCCCAGTAAAATAATGGAATACTGTAGTAATTTCTTACCTGAATAAGCTAGACCAGCATGATAAATCTTCTTTATCTGAAAAAGATTATTGGCTAAAATTCCCAAAAGAATGGCAAAAACACTAGAGCCAATCAAGGGAAAGAAATTTCCCAAGACAGTTGCTACTGCTGCTAGTACAAAAGCAAAACCAACTCCTGGAAGATATTTTTGATACATATTGAACCTTCTTTCTTTTTGTTTCTATTATAACAAAATTTAAAACTAGCAGCGGAGGAAATTCGTACTTTTATCAAAAAAACTCAGTTTACATTTTAACTGAGTCTTCTACTCTGCTGACGTTAAGGAGATTTCTTCCTCAAAAATTGCTCGATTTCTTTTGGAATTTTTTTCATACTTGTGACGGATATTGGAGCAATTTTTTCCAAGGCTGTCTGAATTTGGCGTCCGTAACGTTTGGTTAACATGCGATTGTCTAAAATGACGACTGCTGACTGCTGCTCTTGATGTCGAATTGTACGTCCCAAAGCCTGTTTTAGGCGTAAAATCGCAACAGGTAAACTATAATCATAAAAAGGATTCTTGCCTTCTTGCCGCAATTTGCGATTGAGCTTCTGCGTAAAGAAATCACTCGGATTGTCAAATGGAATCCGTGTAATAACTTCAATCATTTGTTTCTGACTAGAAAAATCTGTCCCTTCCCAAAAGCTACCCGCTCCTAGTAAAATACTCGTTTCCCCTCTATCAAAACGACGTTTAATATTAGCCGCTTCACCATTCTTGTACTGGGCTAAGTGAGGCAGGCGCAAGCGTTCTGAAACAGCTAACAATAACGCTTTCGATGTAAATAAAACGAGAAGTGGAACTTCCTGAGTAGCTAATTTATGAACCCATTTGACAATCAATTCTGCATAAGTGTCCACATCCAAGTCTACAACATTTGGAAAATTCTTATCCAACCATATTTTCTGCTGATGTTTCTGCTTTTGTGGTAACTGATAAAATGGTGCATTTTCAAAACCAAGTAAATGCGCTAAATGCACTTTTTTACTGATTTCAAGCGTGGCTGAAACGAATAAGACTTGAACTTCTTCAGGCAGCAAAGCTCGAAAATCTAGCACTTCTAGGCAAGCGGCTTCCAACACCGTCACTCGATAATCATCGAACTGCTCTTCTTTTAACCAGAACTGGTCGTATTTTGTGACAAAAATAGTGCGTAAGTCAGAAAGAGATCTTTGATCTGACTCTGATAAATCTTGTCGGAGTTTGAAACAGGTTTCTTTCGTTAACTCATTTTTCTTGTAGTGTTGGAATTGCTCCACCGCATGAGCCAGCTCAAATTGAATATCTTCTAATAAACGACGTTTCAAAATGGTATCTGCTATTTCAAGTTCTGATTGAATTTGCTGCAAGCATTTTGTCATATTGAGAGATTTTCGAGAAAGATTTTCCAAAGCTAAAAACAATTTTTGAGCCTCGTCCACAATCAAAAGTCGATCTTCCGCTATAGATTTATCATCTTCTAGCCGCGTCAAAAAATAAGCATGATTGGTCACTAACACACGGCTGCATTTCGATTTTTCTTGACCTTTTTGCCAAAAATCCGCATCATAAAAGAGGGATTTTTTGCTCAATTTGCCATCATGAAGCACCTGTTGAAAATAGGTCTGATAGCGATGCCGTTGACTAATTTCATCCAAATCACCAGATTCCGTTTCTGTGAGCCAAACTAAAAGCAACATCTTGCAACGATTGACCAAACGATTGTCATCTACCTGCTGCAAACTGTCATAAAAGAAGTCAAGTTTTAAATAATTAGCAGGGCTTTTCAAGCTATGAACAGAAACATGAAAGATTTCTTCTAACTTTTGTCCTTCATTTGCCACAATCTGATCTTGCAACACTTTCGTAGGAACCGTTACCAAAATTTGCTTGCTCGTTTGAACCAAAGCAGGGAGCAAGTAACCATAGGTCTTGCCTAAACCTGTCTGAGCTTGTAAAAAACTTGGTTGCTGACTTTTTAAAGCCTGTTCCACATCATGTGCAAACTCATCTTGTTCTTTTCGCTCCTCTAAATCCAGCAAATTGATGTTATGAGTGAAATTTTTGGACAATTTTCGCGCTTTTTGAATTTTTTTACTTTTTCTAAGAAAAATTCCCTGACACTTCATCAAATCGTGGAAAGTTATGTCCGACATTTGGTTAAAAGCATCTTCTATTGCTAAGCGTGATTCGTAAATCAAACTATCCGAAAATTTCAACAAATATTCCACTAATTCTTTCGGAAGTTTTTGGATTTTTTCTTGTATTTTTAAAAATAATGTAGCCGTTGCCGAGGCATCCGCAAGCGCTGTATGCGCATGTTTCAAAGGAATGTCTAACTGTTCACATAATATTCCTAGATTGTATTTTTCAAACGTTGGGAAAAAGACTTGCGCAAGCTCTACTGTATCTACCCTCGGAGTCACTAATTCAAATCCTTCCCAAAAGAGGGCTTCTGCCAATAAATTAGCATCAAATTTCACATTATGAGCCACAAAAATGGCATCCTCAATCAACTCATAAATCTCACGAGCTACTTGAGAAAAGTCTGGCGCCCTTCTCAATCGCTTTTCTGTCAATCCTGTTAATTGGCAAATATGAGAATCCAGCTTCTCATGAGGATTCACATCGGTTTCATAAGTTTTAACAATCTGACCATTTTCAATCAGCACAATCCCGACTTGAATAATCTTTGCGTTGCTGCCGGCACTCGTTGCCTCTAAATCCACCACAGCATATTTTCTTTTTTCTTGTGTCATATTAGAAAAATTATACCATAAATCCAACTATTTCGTATCACGTTTTATGCCTTATTTTACCTTGATAAATAACTTAATATTTCTTTTATGTCATTTTTCATATTTTTTGCTAAACTATGAAGTGAAAGGAGTTCTCATGATAACAATTCATAAAACTTTAAACGCTCAAGCATATGAAAATACTTATTATTTAGAAAATGAGCATCACCTCATCGTAGTTGATCCGGGTAGTGACTGGGATAAAATTGCAGCAAAAATCCAAGAAATCAATAAGCCAATTACAGCTATTTTGCTGACCCATACTCATTACGATCATATTATGAGTGTTGATTTAGTTCGTCAACATTTTGGACATCCACCTGTCTATGTCGCTGAAAGTGAAGCAACTTGGCTTTACACTCCAGAGTATAATCTATCTGGACTAGCTCGCCACCAAGATATTGATAACATCATTCTCCAGCCTGCCGATGTCTTTTTTGACTATCATAGTCCTTACAGTCTAGATGATTTTTATTTTTACGTCGTACCAACACCAGGACATTCAATCGGTGGTGTTTCAATCATCTTTCCTAACGAGCACTTTGTTTTAACTGGCGATGCTTTATTCTGCGAATCAATTGGTCGAACGGACCTCTATACTGGAAATATAGAACAACTCATTTCTAGCATCAAAAACGAGTTGCTGGTCTTGCCTGATTATGATGTTTACCCTGGTCATGGTCCTCAAACCACCATTGTTCATGAAAAAATGTTTAATCCATTTTTGCATTAAAAAAGCCCTAAATGAACTGCATCTCGAAAGTTAGATTTTTCTGTCTAACTTTCGGGTCAGGGTTCAATAGGGTTTTTATTATCACTTCTTTTTTAAATTTTCAAGAATCGTCTCATTGAGAGAACCGAGCCAAATGCTCCGATGATAATTCCTACTACAAAAAGGAAAGAAATCATCAATGGAATAAAGGTTTTGGGTACAATCATTGAAAGATTTTGACTAGCAAGAGATGGATTAAATGACTTATAGGTCATTTCGTAAATAAAATAGACCAAGCCAGCTGGAACAACTGCCCCAAGCAAGCCAATCCAAGCTCCTTCTAACAAGAACGGACCTCGAATGTAACTGTTTTTTGCTCCCACCAGACGCATGATTTGAATTTCACGACTGCGTGAAATAATCGTAATCCGAATAGTATTTGAAATCAAGAAAACAGCAATAAAGACTAAGAGGAGCGCTCCTACAATTCCCCATGTACGGATAAAATTAGCTAACGCAAAAATACGTTTTGTATTGGCTCCACCGTATTCTACTTCAGAAACCCCTTCCACTTTCTTCGCATTGTTTGCGACAGACGTGACGTATTTGGGGTCGGTTGTATCGACAATATAAGCGTCATGTAGGGGATTGGCATCTCCTTCAAAGAGTTTCCAATCTTTACCCATGACTTCTGTTAGTTTCTTTAATTGTTCTTGCTTGCTAGAAAATGTTACTGATTTCACATTTGACATTTTGTTGAGGGCATCATATACCTTATGGTAGTCCTCATTTTTGACTGTTTGACCTTCTTTTGTAATAGTCTCTTCATTGTCCGCTGTATCTGGTCGCATATAGACCATAACCCGCACATTATTTTCAATATCTGTTGCTAGCTTCGCCGTGTTTAAAATGACTGACACAAAGATTGCGACTAACCCTAGTGTAATCATCACGGAGCTGACTGCAGCAACTGTCATCCAACCATTTCGCTTCAAACTTTTGAGCGATTCAAGCAGGTGACTTAAAAATCTACTATTCATCGTATCCGTACTCTCCTTTTGCTTCATCACGCACCACACGACCATTTTCGATGGCAATAACGCGGTGACGCAAAGTATTTACAATTTGGCTATTGTGGGTCGCCATTAGAACCGTCGTCCCTTGCAGGTTAATTCGCTCCAGTAGATTCATGATTTCCCACGAATTATCTGGGTCCAAATTTCCTGTCGGCTCATCGGCAATCAAAACTTTAGGATTGTTCACAATCGCACGAGCAATGGCAATTCGCTGCTGCTCCCCTCCTGAGAGTTCATTTGGAAATGAACGGACTTTGTGTTTTAAACCAACCAAATCCAACACTTCCATAACGCGCTTTTTGATATTCCGACGGCGTTCTCCAATAACTTCCATAGCGTAGGCGATATTTTCATACACCGTCTTTTTGGGTAGCAATTTATAATCTTGGAAAACGACGCCAACATTACGACGCAACATTGGAATATCACGTTTTTTAATTTTAGCAAGATTAAAGCCAGCAACTTGCAGACTTCCCTTATCAACTTTCACTTCACGATACAATAATCGAATAAAAGTTGATTTCCCTGCTCCAGAAGGACCTACAATATAGGTGAATTCTCCTGGCTCTACTTCAATGGACACACCACGCAGGGCTGTTGTCCCGTTGTCATATTTTTTGACAACATCTCTCATTTCAATAATTGACATTTATTGTTAAGAGTTCCTTTCGTAAGATAGTTGAGGGAGTGGAATAAACAACCATGATTGCATTGCAATTATGGTTGTTTATTCCACTCTCGTAAATTTAATGTTTAGTTTAACCGCCATTTCAAGTAGGCATCGATGAAGCCATCTAAATCGCCATCCATGACTTTATCAACTTGGGCTACTTCATAACCAGTTCGATGATCCTTCACCATGGTATAGGGCGTAAAGACATAAGAGCGGATTTGATTTCCCCAAGAAATTTCTTTTTTGTCTCCCTTTAAGGAATCCACTTCAGCTGCTTTTTTTTCTTGCTCCATTTGGTAGAGTTTCGATTGAAGCAATTTCATTGCCCGATCACGGTTTCCATATTGTGTGCGGTCAACAGTGGATTGTGTCACAATTCCCGTTGGTATGTGGGTTAAACGAACACCGGTTGAAACTTTGTTGACATTTTGCCCGCCAGCACCACCGGAACGGAAAGTGTCCATCTTGATGTCTTCGTCTCGCACCTCAATTTCAATCGTGTCATCCAACTCCGGCATGACTTCCACTGAAGTAAAAGAAGTGTGACGACGATTAGCTGAGTCAAATGGCGAAATGCGCACCAAGCGATGAACTCCCATTTCAGACTTCAACAAACCATAGGCATGAGGTCCCTCAAAAGACAAAGTAACAGACTTAATTCCTGCTTCATCTCCCGCTTGATAGTCCAATACTTCAACCTTGAAACCATGAGCATTGCCAAAGCGTGTATACATCCGCAGCAACATATCCCCCCAGTCTTGAGCTTCTGTTCCACCAGAGCCTGGATGAATTTCAAGGATAGCATTGTTATTATCATAAGGTTCCGACAAGAGGAGTGTCATTTCATAGCTGGTCATTTTTGTTTCCAACTCTGCTAATTTTTCTTCCAACTCTTCCTGTACAGAATCATCCTCCGCTAGAAAATCAAGCAAAATCTCTGATTCGTCAAATAAATCAGCCATTTGCTGGAAGTTATCATAGGTTTGCTTAAGTTCGTTTAATTCTTGAGATGTTTTTTGCGCCGCAATATTATCATCCCAAAAATCAGGTTCTGTCATCTTATTTTCTAAGATTGCAATTTCTTCTTCCAGACCTTCTAAGTCAAAGAGACCCCCTGAAAGAAGCTAATTTTTCGCGATTTGCGTCAATTTTTTGACGAATTTCTGAAATATCCATACTTACCTCTTTTCACATATCGTTTTATTATATCACAAGTCAGTATTTTTTTCTAATTTCTGACAGAGTCCAATAATAGTTATTGTATAAAATTTCTAATTCTGAATCAAGAAATTTCGTTCTTTGTTACATGATTATTAGATAGGTTGCCGTCTGGCTAAAAATATTAAGAGGATAGATATACCAAAATGATGCGTATGTAATGAGTTATGTTACAATCTCTTGTTCAAGAACTTCTAAAACGTCTGATTCTTGATTGCTTGGCGCTTGATACTTTGCTGTTTTCTTGACCTTTTCAGGAGCATTGCCATCGCATAGCTGTGACCCACATAAGCTAGCATTTCTAGGTCATTTCCACCGTCCCCAAAAGCCATCATCTCCTGTAGTGCAATACCAAAATGCTGACTAAGGAATTCAAGAGCAGAGCCTTTATGAACACCTCTTTGGATGATATCAATCGAACCATGTCCACTTGAAACTGCCTGAACGAGTTGACCAGTAACTTAATTTAGCTTTTCAAGGAGTTGATCTGTTTTTTTTCTGGCACCAATAAAGCTAACTTGACAAAATCATCTTCTGGTAAATCCTGAAAATTAGAGATTTCTTTCAATGCATGATAATAAATTGCAATTTCTTCTTTGTACTGTTTGGGCGCTGACTTGATCAAATAAGCAGAATGAAGCCTGCAAAGAGTTGTCGCATTTTCTAATCCTTCTAACACAAGCACGTCTAAAACCTTTTCAATCTCTGTTCTAGCGATTTTTTCTTCTCGTAATAACTTCTCGCCTTCAAAAATTAGTGCTCCATTTTCTGAAACAATAATTAACTCATCCTGATATTTTGGAAAAAATGAAGCCAGTTAGGCATACTGATTGCCTGAAATGACGACTACTTTTATATCTTTTTCTTGCAATGGTCGATAAATTTTCTCAAAGCGCTCCACATCATAGGTATTGTCTGAGCGCAGAAATGTACCGTCCATGTCAAATGCTACTAATTTTATCTTTCGTAGACCTCCACTTACTTCTATTTTACACCAAAAGACTTAAACTTTCCTATGATTTTTGACGAAAAATTTATTTCTTTCATTTTACCTCAAATATGCTACACTAGGAGCATGACAAATTTAGCATTTATGAGCGATCTTCATTTGGATTCAAACCAATTTACCGATAAAGACATCACCATTTTGATTGATTTACTAAAAAAGAAAAAAGTTGACCACATTCACTTTGCAGGGGATCTGTCTAATGATTTTGAACACATTAGTTTGCCTTTTTTACAAAAGCTCAAAAAATCCTTCTCCGTTTCTTACAATTTAGGCAATCATGACATGCTAGGAATGACAGAAGACGACATTTAACAGCACAATTTCAATGTACAATCATTTGGACAGACTCAGTTTATTAGCCTAGCAGGTTGGTATGACTATGGCTTCGTTCCCGAAAAAACACCTGAAGAACACAAACGGACCAAGCAATTTTTCTGGTTTGATAGACGATTGAACCGCAACACTGATGACCCTATACTCACTCAACAGACCCTAGAACAACTTGAGAGAATTTTGACTTCTCTGAATGATCCTATTATCCTAGCTATGCATTTTGTTCCTCACAAAGATTTTCTTTACAATCACCCTTATTTTCAGCGCTTTAATGCTTTTCTGGGTAGTCAATCCTTTCATAATCTCTTTGTCAAATATGGTGTGAAAGATGTTGTCTTTGGTCATCTTCACCACCGCCACTCCGCTCGAATGATTGACGGTGTCTGCTATCATACAAGACCTCTTGGTTACATCCGCGAATGGCAGTTGACTCAGCAATTTTTTGAAGATTATCCTCAATACAAAATCCCTCAAATGTACCGTCTCCACAAACGCTATAATGCAGTACAAGACTTATCTCTTTTCCAATCATATAAGAAAAAGCACCTCCGAAAAGAACTAGAAGATGCCCTTATCATTTTTGATATTTAGTACGAAAACAACTGAATAGCTTCTCTTAGCTCGTCTGATAGAGCTTTTTCTTTGTCTAACTGAAGATAAACTTCTAACAAGCACGAACGAGCATTAGAAAATTGTAAGAAGTCTGTTGAGTTTTCTAGTGGAAAGTCAAGTGAAGTTAACCAAGCTGCAACTCTGGTTTGTGAGAGTCTTTCATTTAAAACAGCCTGATAGATGACTCGTGCCAAACGCCAGTCCTCATCACTGATAAAGCGCCAATTCACTCTTTTAAACATCTTTTCTAATACTTGTAGAACTTCATTTACTCGTGTTATAGGAAAATCTGGGTGACAAATAATCTCAACTAAAAGATCTGCACCATGAGCAAAGGCATGCACCCAACCATATTCTTCAGAATAGTCAGTCCTATCATTTTCATACAGCAAATAAGACATTCCTTGTTCAAATAGAGCCATTCTTTGCTGACTAGAAAGTCTTTTAAAATAAAGTGAATTTTTCTTAGCATCTGCATTTAGCAAATTAGCGAATAATAAAGCCGTAAAAGATCGAGTCAGAGTCGCTTGACCAACCTCTTCTTTTTTATACAAGAGTCCTTGTCGTTTTAGAGCCTCAATCGCTACAAAATCAAACTGTTCCTTTGTAAATAGTTGCTCTTGTATGGCTCTAGCTAGAGTAACAAAAATTAACTCATCTCGTATTTTATAATCAGGATGACCGATATAATCTAACATCCAAAGAATTTCCTCCCTTTCATAATGCACTTGATTATCAAGTAACTTCTGCTGTAAACTATCTTTTATTCTTACCATTTTATTCCTCGGCTAAGATGAAAAACTCACCATCCTGTTTAGGAAACTGTCCATAAATACTATTATTAATATCATCAGGCGCTAAATACTTTTTTGACCATTGACATATCGTTTCAAAAATTGGTATCACAGACTCTGCTTTTTCTATTAACTGATAAGTAACACGCATAGGGATTTCATTATATTGTCGTCTTTCTACCATATTATTTTGCATCAATTCTTTCAAAGTTCTAGAGAGAACAGTATCTGTAATATCTAGCATTTCTGCTTATAGTTAGTTAGTTACTCACTAATTTGGTAACATATTGCATTTAAAATAGCACTATTTTATAATAAATTCAAATAAAAGGAAAGGGAACTTAATACTATGTCTCAAGTTAAAGCATATTTACAAATCACTCTAGATATTCCGAATGAAAGTCTTCCTGCCGTAGCGAAAGTTTATAATGACTATCGCAAGCCATTTCTAGATACTATCGAAGGGGCTGTGAGCAAGAACTTACTTATTCGCACAGAAGATGTGCAAGTTTTACATGGTTTTGACTCTGTTGAGCACGCTCAAAATTATCTACAAAGTGATATGTTCAAAAATGATGTTTTTGTTGGACTTCAACCACTTTGGAAACAAGATCCAGATGTTCGTATTTATGGCTTGTAATAAGGACTTAAAATTGTCGTATTCACGGCAATTTTTTATTATAGTTTGACAATTAAAAAAGCCACCCGAAGATGACTTTTCTGTCTTAAATGGCATTTTTATCCATGCCTAATTTACGTTGAACAAATTTAACAATTTCTACGATGATAATCATGGAGAAACTTCCAATGAGAACGGCTGCCCATTGTGAGAGGTCTAATTTTGTTACATGGAAAATTCCTTCTAGTGGCTCAACCAAAATGGTAGAAGCCAATAAAATGAATGAAACAAGAATAGACCAGTTGAAAGTTTTAGATTTGAATGGCCCAACTGTTAGAAGTGATTGATAAACAGATTTTACATTAAAGGCATGGAAAAGCTGGATTAGTCCAAGCGTTGCAAAGGACATGGTCAACGCATCCGCATGAATAGCTCTCATGTCACCAACATGAACTGGATTCATCAAAGCATAAGCATAAACACCGAGTACCAAAGCACCTTGCAAAAGCCCTTGATAAATAATCGAACTCATGACACCACCTGAGAAAAAGCTAGACTTACGACCACGCGGTTTATGCGTCATCACACCCGGCTCAGCTGGCTCAACCCCTAGTGCAATAGCTGGGAAAGTATCTGTCACAAGGTTAATCCAGAGAAGATGAACCGGCTGCAGCACATCCCAGCCAAAAAGAGTTGCAAGGAAAATCGTCAACACTTCTGCTGTATTGGCTGAAAGCAAATATTGAATGGTCTTTTGAATGTTAGAGAAGACTTTCCGTCCTTCCTCAACAGCCACGATAATCGTTGCAAAATTATCATCAGCCAGAATCATGTCAGAAGCACCTTTCGAAACTTCTGTCCCTGTAATCCCCATTCCGATACCGATGTCGGCTGTCTTCAAGGCTGGTGCATCATTTACACCGTCACCTGTCATAGCAACAACCTTGCCTTGATGTTGCCATGCTTTGACAATTCGCACCTTATGCTCAGGAGATACACGCGCATAGACAGAATATTGACCAACAACTTTTTCAAACTCTTCGTCTGACAATTCGTTAAGCTCAGCACCAGTCATGACATGGTCTTTACTATCATCATTGATAATTCCAAGACGTTTAGCAATAGCCTCCGCTGTGTCTTGGTGATCACCCGTAATCATAATCGGACGGATACCCGCTTCTTTAGCCACTCGAACAGCTTCAGCAGCTTCTGGTCGTTCAGGATCAATCATCCCAATCATACCTGTGAATATTAAATCATTTTCAAGATTTTCAGACGTTAAGTTTTCTGGAATTTCATCAATAATTTTGTAGGCACCAGCTAACACACGCAGAGCCTGATGAGCCATACCTGAGTTATTTTCCTTAATTAACTGAGTCGTTGCCTCATCAATCGGCGCAATATCGCCTGCCTTGTCACGAGCCACACAACGTTTTAAAAGTTGATCTGGCGCACCTTTTACAGCAACCAAGAATTTACCATCTGGCAAAGGATGAATGGTTGACATGAGCTTACGTTCAGAATCGAACGGCAACTCTGCGACACAAGGATATTTCTCTAAGAAAGCTTTAACATCATACCCTTTATCAAGTGCATACTGAACAAAGGCTGTTTCTGTTGGGTCACCAATGAGTTTTCCGTCTTGGTCAATTTTAGTATCATTAGCAAGGACAACCGAGCGTAGCAATGGCAAGTCGAGTCCAAGGTCAATATCTTGTTTTGCTTCATGCAAACTGCCGTCATAAAAGACTTTTTCAACTGTCATTTTGTTCATAGTTAATGTACCAGTCTTATCAGAAGCAATAATTTCAGTAGAGCCAAGCGTCTCAACTGCAGGAAGCTTTCTGACAATGGAATTTCTCTTCGCCAAAACTTGTGTGCCAAGTGCCAAGACAATGGTCACAATAGCAGGAAGTCCTTCTGGAATTGCTGCCACAGCAAGTGCGACTGATGTCATCAATTCGCCCAGCGGGTCTTTTCCTTGAACGAATACGCCGACCACAAAAGTGATTGCTGCAATGATTAAAATCGCATAGGTCAGCACTTTTGAAAGGCCATTTAGATTTTGCTTGAGTGGAGTATCTGTTTCATCAGCATTTTGGAGCATACCAGCAATATGACCGACTTCTGTAAACATACCTGTATTGGCAACGACACCCATTCCACGTCCATACGTAACGTTTGAATTTTGGAATGCCATATTGATACGGTCGCCAATACCTGCATCAGTAGCTACATCAACAGTCAGATGTTTTTCAACTGGAACGGATTCGCCAGTCAGAGCCGCTTCTTCAATTTTTAAAGAATTTGCTTCTAAAAGACGCATGTCAGCAGGTACCACATCACCTGCTTCCAGCATAACGATGTCTCCAGGGACCAATTCTTTTGAGTCTACTTCTGTCACATGCCCGTCACGCAGCGCACGCGCAGCTGGGCTAGACATAGATTTGAGTGCTTCAATTGCTTCTTCTGCCTTACCTTCTTGGTAAACTCCAAAAATGGCATTAATAATGACCACAGCTAGGATAATAATCGCATCTGCAATATCTTCACCACCTGAAGTCACAACCGAAAGAATAGCCGCAATCAGCAAAATAAGAATCATCAAATCCTTAAATTGCTCAACGAATTTCATCAGAAGGGATTTTTTCTCTCCCTCATCCAGTTCATTGCGTCCGTATTCATCTAAACGCTTAGCGGCTTCATTGCTTGATAAACCTTGCTCAGAAGTTTCTAAATTTTTTAAAACTTCCTCCGAACCTTGCGTATAAAACGCTTGGCGTTTTTGTTCTTTTGACAAAATATTTCCTCCTTTGATCCCTTTTTGACAAACAAAAAGAGACCTGTTTATTGCAACAAGTCTCGCTGTTTCATACAAGGCCGGAAATTGCTTTCGTATTGACGACCTTGTAACGGATATCCCGCTAGCTACTCCCTTGAGTGTTTTTATTATATCAAATTCTTCAATTTTTTCAAGCAAAAAAAGTTCAATTTCTATCTATTTTACCCAACAAAGAATAAGACGCAATAAATAAAATAATCGCTATGACAAGTGTCCCTGTTAGGTCAAAGAACATATTAAGCTTTGTCTTGTTATAAAAAACCAAATAAATCTGCTGAGAATAAAAATAGCCGCTATTACTAAACTAAAAAGGATTCTTCCCATCACTTTCTACCTCCACGAAATTTCCATTTGATAATCCGCAAAAGCTCGACCGCCATCAGGTGTTCTCAATTGATAATGCAGTTCAAGTGTCTGCTTTTTCAAATCAACCTGGTAATGACTTGTTTTTGTGATAAATTGCTGTATGCCGACCGGTGTGGGAATTCCAATCAAGGCTTCTCCTCCTTTGATAAACCGCATCAAAGATTTATGAGTAGAGAAGCGTGTCATGACTAGTTCTTCATCATGAAACTTCAGCACAACCTTCTCTCCTTCTTCATTTTTAAACAATAAATAATGATAAGCGCCCTTTTGAGTCCAATCTACAGCGTAACTTTGGTCAATTTGCTCTACTTGCTCATCCATTTGAATTCGATTTTGGATTCTAATTTTCACTCTTTAAATTTCCTCGTCTTCCTATTTCTTTTTTCATTTTAACAGAAAATCAAAAATATTTCTCCCATTTTTTCTTATACTTTTATTTTACCATAGCTCTGAATGGGAGAATTTTTGAATTAAAACAGCAAGTTTGAATCGCTATTTTCAGAGGTTATAGATTACTTTGTTATTTGGACTGCTAGACGAGATGTGGTATAATAGAGCCATGATTGAAAAAGTATTTCGTGATCCCGTCCACAATTACATTCATGTGGATCACCAAGTCATCTATGATTTAATAAACACCAAAGAATTTCAACGACTGCGCCGCATTAAACAGTTAGGAACTTCCGGCTATACTTTTCACGGAGGCGAGCACAGCCGTTTTTCGCATTGCCTCGGAGCATATGAAATTTCAAGACGAATTACAAAAATCTTTGACGAAAAATATCCAGAGGTTTGGGATTGTCATGAAAGCTTACTTGTCATGGCAACAGCCCTCTTGCACGATGTCGGTCACGGCGCTTATTCACATACTTTCGAGCGTCTCTTTGATACCGACCACGAGGAAATTACACGCCAGATTATCACAAACCCTGAAACAGAGATTAACAAAGTTCTGGTTCAAGTTTCGCCTGATTTTCCGGAAAAAGTAGCCAGCGTTATCAACCACACCTATCCAAACAAACAGGTGGTGCAACTTATTTCCAGTCAGATTGATGTCGATCGCATGGATTATCTCTTGCGAGACTCCTACTATACAGGCGCTTCTTATGGACAATTTGATTTAACACGGATTTTGCGCGTTATTTGTCCTGTTGAAAATGGCATTGCTTTCAAACGCCACGGCATGCATGCCGTGGAAGACTATGTCGTCAGTCGGTACCAGATGTATATGCAGGTTTATTTTCATCCTGCTAGTCGGGCAATGGAAGTGCTCTTGCAAAACTTGCTCAAGCGAGCTAAATTTCTCTACGAAAAGCAGAAAGACTATTTTGCACTCTCTTCTCCCAACCTCATTCCTTTCTTTGAAAAGCGAGTGACCTTGAAAGATTATCTAGCACTGGATGACGGCGTGATGAATACTTATTTTCAGGTCTGGATGACGAGTCCTGATACGATTTTATCTGACTTAGCACAGCGTTTCATCAACCGCAAAGTCTTTAAATCTATTATTTTTTCAAAAGAAAATGAGAAATATCTGAATGTCATGCGGAGCTTAGTTGCGGAAGTTGGTTTTGACCCTGATTATTACACTGCCATTCATCGTAATTTTGACTTACCTTATGATTTTTACCGTCCAGATGTCGAAAAACCACGCACTCAGATTGAAATTATCCAAAAGGATGGCAGTCTCGCGGAGTTGTCCACTTTATCCCCTATCGTCGAAACATTAGCAGGCACAAGGCACGGCGACAACCGTTTCTATTTCCCAAAAGAAATGCTGAAAGAAGCTGGACTTTTTAGTGAAAATAGTAAAACTTTCTTGTCGTATATCAAAAACGACCAATTTATATATGGAGAAGCATACGAACATGAGTATTAAACTAGTTGCCGTTGATATTGACGGAACCTTATTAAACACCAAAAGAGAAGTCACACCAGAAGTTTTTTCTGCTGTACAAGATGCCAAAGCTGCTGGAGTAAAGATTGTCATTGCAACTGGACGCCCCATTCCAGGAGTGAGAAATTTGCTTGAAGAGTTACACCTAAACGAGCCAGGTAATTATGTCATTACCTTCAATGGCGGGCTGGTTCAAGATACAGTTACAGGGGAAGAATATATCAAAGAAACTCTAACCTACGATGATTATTTGGATATTGAATGTCTCAGTCGCAAATTAGGGGTTCACATGCACGCTATCACCAAGGACGGTATTTATACTGCTAACCGTAACATTGGAAAATATACCGTTTACGAAGCCGGACTGGTCAATATGCCAGTCTACTACCGCACTCCAGAAGAGATGGTAGACAAAGAAATCGTCAAAATCATGTATATTGACGAACCAGAAATTTTAGATCAAGCAATCGCCAAACTCCCTAAAGAATTGTATGACAAATACACACTCGTGAAATCAGCACCTTTTTACTTAGAAATTGTCAAAAAATCCGTCAATAAAGGGGCTGCAGTCGTGCATCTAGCGGAAAAATTAGGATTGACAAAAGAGGAAACCATGGCAATTGGTGATGAAGAAAATGACCGTGCGATGCTAGAAGTTGTGGGAAATCCTGTTGTAATGGAAAATGGGACTGACGAGTTGAAGAAAATTGCCAAATATATCACCAAATCAAACGATGAATCCGGCGTTGCATACGCTATTAGAGAGTGGGTTTTAAACTAATGTACACTTATAAAATAGGAATATCTGCTCAAGAACACGATGATTTTGTTAAGAAAAGTTCTCAAACCAACTTGCTTCAAAGTGCTTCTTGGGCAAAGGTCAAAGATAATTGGAACAATGAACGAATTGGCTTTTACAAAAATAACCAATTAGTGGCTTCTGCTAGTATTCTCATTAAGCCTTTGCCGCTCGGTATGACTATGCTTTATATTCCTCGCGGTCTTATTATGGATTATCAGAATCAAGAATTACTGCAATTTGTCCTGACTTCCTTGAAACAATTTGCTAAAACTAAAAAAGCCCTTTTTATCAAGTTTGATCCGAGTCTTTTCCTCGTGCAGGCTCAAATCGGAGAAAACAGAAAAGAACAGCAAGAAACACTTGACGTGATTCAAAATCTCCAGAAAGCGGGAGCTATTTGGGTGGGGCGAACAGAATCACTTGATGAAACGATTCAGCCACGTTTTCAAGCAAATATTTATAAGGATAATTTCAGCGAAGAACTTTTATCAAAAAGTACACGCCAAGCCATTCGCACTGCACGAAACAAAGGCATTCAAGTCCAGTTTGGTGGCAAAGAACTTTTGGATGATTTCTCTGCTTTGATGAAAAAAACCGAGAATCGAAAGAGTATTCACTTGCGGGGGAAGGACTATTATCAAAAACTCCTTGATACTTACCCAGAGCATTCCTATATCACACTTGCAAGCATTGACCTAAATGAGCGTCTAGAAAGTCTTCAAGCTCAAAAAGCCAAAGCTGAAAAAGAAGCCAGCAAATTCACTGAAAAAACTAAACCTGGTAAAATTGAAAACAATAAGCAAGAACAAAAACGACTGCAAGAAGAAATGGATTTCTTGTCAGAAAAAATAGCACAGGGAGCAACTATTGTTCCTCTCTCTGGAACTTTGGTTCTCGAATATGGTGCCACTTCTGAAAATATCTATGCTGGAATGGATGAAGAATACCGCCGCTACCAGCCAGCTCTCCTCACTTGGTATGAAACAGCAAAGCACGCCTTTGACCGTGGGGCGAACTGGCAAAACATGGGTGGTGTTGAAAATGATTTAGACGGCGGACTTTATCACTTTAAGTCCAAGTTCAATCCAACCATTGAAGAGTTTGTCGGTGAGTTTAACTTGCCAACCAATCCACTCTATCATCTCTCTAACCTTGCCTATACTTTGAGAAAGAAATTCCGCAGCAAACACTAAGAAAGGAATCGTATGACATTCAAACGACTTAGTCAGGAAGAATTTGTAAACCATAGCGCGTCTTGCACTCAACGTTCTTTTATGCAAACAGTAGAAATGGAAATGCTCTTAGCGAAACGCGGTTTTACTTGCCAATATGTCGGTCACACAGATGAACACGGTGAATTAACCGTTTCAGCCGTGCTCTACAGTATGCCCATGACAGGCGGACTGCACATGGAAATCAATTGCGGTCCTGTTTCAACAAATCCTCACGACCTACAAGCTTTTTACCGTGAACTCAAGACCTACGCCAAAGAAAATGGTGCTTTAGAGCTAATTATCAAACCTTATGAAACTTATCAAACATTTGACAGCAATGGTCAACCTACTTCGCCCGAAAAAACAGAATTGATAAAAGAGTTGACAGACTTAGGTTATGAATTTGATGGATTGCAGACAGGTTATCCAGGCGGCGAACCTGATTGGCACTATGTCAAAGACCTGACTGAACTAACTGAAAAAGATCTGCTCAAATCCTTCAGCAAAAATGGTAAATCGACTGTAAAAAAAGCCAATACTTTCGGCATTCAATTAAAAAAATTGAAGCGAGATGAATTAAATATTTTCAAGGAAATCACTTCTGCCACTTCCGAACGGCGTGAATATAGTGACAAACCTTTGGATTATTACCAAGATTTCTACGATGCTTTTGGCAATCAAGCGGACTTTATGATTGCAACGCTTAATTTTCAAGATTATCTGCAACATCTGCAACATGATCAAGAAAAACTAAAACAAAAAATTCAAAAATTAAAAGCGGATTTAGAAAAAAATCCTCAGTCAGAGAAAAAACACAATCAACTGCGTGAATTCTCCAGCCAATTTGAAAGCTTTGAAACACGTAAAGCCGGAGCACAAGAATTGATAGATAAATATGGAATGGAAGACCAAGTGCTTGCTGGCAGCCTCTTCCTCTATACACCACAAGAAGCGACCTACCTCTTTAGTGGTTCCTATCCTGAATTTAACAAATTTTATGCCCCAGCGCTTCTCCAAGAATATGTCATGAAAGAAGCTATCAAGCGACATATTCCCTTTTACAATTTTCTTGGTATTACAGGAATTTTCGATGGCTCAGACGGCGTGCTCCGTTTCAAGCAAAATTTCAATGGCTACATTGTTCGCAAAATGGGCACCTTCCGCTATTATCCACAACCACTTAAATTTAAAATTCTCAGTTTGATTAAAAAACTGCTACGGCGCGCTTAAAACTCTCAAACAGCTTTTTGAGAGTTTTTAAATATTCGTATTTTAGATAGGACTTATCAAATATGCTGAAACGATTTATTTCAAAAAAACTACTAGCGATTTACTTTCTGTTTATCGTGCTGACATGGATTGAGTCAGTTTTAAACCCAACGCTCGTTCGGATGATTATTGATAGTTTTCAAACGAAAAATTTAAAAATTCTCTGGCAAATCTTGATGTTGGGAATTCTTGGAAATATGCTGATTGTCTTAGGTTTAGTAGGCAAACGCTATTTTTATGCAAAAGTCATTGCAGATTTCAATGCAAATATAAAAGGAAAGATGTTTGCTACTTTTTTGTACTTGAATTTACAATCTAAGTGCAAAAAATGAAGATATTCTTTCTGACTTGGAAAATGATGTAAAGCAAATTGATATCTTTTACCATTCCTCGTTGAATTTCCCTAGCAATAAAATTATTGTGGACAACATCGTTTGAAAATTTTAAAATTCGCCCCGTTGTAAAATGAAGTGTAATAAAAAGGCTAGCATAAATATCCTGACCTTTTTTAACTTCCACTATTATCCATCTAAAAACTTCCACCACTGCCCCCGTGACTTCTGTCTGATGAAGATGTATGTGTGCTACTACCCCCAGAATCACTGGAGCTGCTAGGCTCCAGTTTTGCTTTCTTATCTACATTTGAGTAGAGGAAGAATTCTTGAGCATTGGTAATCTGGAGACTATTTTTCTTGATGTAATCAGTGGCTCCGGTTTGATGATAGACAGATTTGAGCTGACCTTTCATTCCTGTTACGATGAGAAAGGCGATACCAAAGCCAATAGCCAATGCTCCAGGAATCCAGTACCAACTTAAAGGCTCCTTAGGGAGACTTTTTTACATCATAAGGCTGCCCTTTTCGTGCTTGAGTGAGGAATTCATCACACTGCTCAGCGTAGGTTGTAAAAGCAGCATTGTAGTCACCATCTTTTAAATCAGGCAAGAACTGCTTTGATAGGTAGTCTAAGCCAGCATCGGTAAAAGCAGTGATGCCGTAGCCTGTCGTTGAAATATGCCACTTCCGTTCTGCCATACTGATTAAGAAAAGCACCCCATCATGATTTTTTCCTTGACCGTAGCCATTGTAGTCGAAGTAGTCATCTGCGAAGTCTTGAGCACTTTTTCCTTCCAGACTCTTAACGGTCACGACAACGACATCACATTTTTGGCGTTTGCTAACATCTTTGAGCTTTGCTAACAAGGCTTTTTCTTGATCCGGCTTCAGCAAGTCCGCTTCATCTACCAGTAATGGATTGGCCGATGCATTGAGCAATTTGGTTACTTTATTGAGATAATACCGAACACCGCTATAAATATTTTTCCCACTCTCAAAAGCTTTCCAAAGTATGTCGTCACTCTTTGCTCCTAGCTTTTCTTTAGCGTTTCCGGCATAATATAGGATCCATTCTTTTTTTTCTTTATCAACAGCAAGGAGAATACCTTCAGCTGTGCCTGCAGATTCTTGATAAACCTTTTCAGCATCAGACAAAATACCATCTTCACCTACTGATTTTGCTGCCAAAAAGTAAACTTTAAAATGATATTGTTCTTCAATAGCTTTAGCCGCTTTGTTAATCTCTGTTATTTCCTTGCTTGAAAAGGCTGAGACTTCATCACGAATATAGCTGGTTTCTTCTGCACAGACAGTCCCAATCATGAGAAAGGAGAGAAGAAGAGTTGTCAGTAATGTTATGAATTTCTTCAACATAATCTCATCCTCCCTTCTTACAGTAAGTGAATCAGCCATACAGCCGCATAACTAACTATACTTGCCGCCACGCCCAGTCCGATTAGCCAACGTCTATAAGCTTGCTTGTCTAAGGGCAAATCTCCGACGAATTTACCAGTCTGACCATTCATTGCAAAGACAAACTTTTTGCCCCTCCAAGTCGTATTTAAGAGCCAAACTGGATAGAGAACATACTTAGTTGAACCATTTATCAAGCGAATATTCGAAGATTCTGGGGTAACGGTAGAAAACCCCGTAACTGTATCTTCAAAGGTTTCCTCCGTGCTTTGCTTGACACAGCTGTTAGCATGAGTAATGCTCTCCTCGGCTCCGACATCATATTTATCTGCTAGGTATCCTGCTAGGTAAGCTGTCTGAAAATCAACAGCTTCTGAAAAATCAAAGGGTTCAATGGATTCCATTAATTGATCATCCAATTTACTTGAACCGTCTACCGGGATATGTTCAAACGCTAACTGACCGGAACGAATAACTGAAAAATAGCTTGTTTCGGTATAGTCATACTCACTATCACTCCATGTTCTAATCCTGCTTGCTTTATAATGAACATCCGCATCTGCTTCTGTGTCAAAAAGCCAGAACGGAACATAACCCCCCTTTACTTCATCAATATGATTTTGGTCTTTAAAAACTTTTGGCAAGAGACGTTTCCCCATGAGATGCTTGTTCAGATTCGCCTTTGCTGCCTTTTTATCTAATTTGAATGGAATCACATAATCTGGCTTTAAATCACCAGCAAAGCGTCCCATCATAACAACAGGATTATCGCAGAATGGACACGAAGTGGCTGCTGTTGACTCGTCAGCAACAATTTCACCACCACAAGATTTACAGACATAAACTGATAGCTGATCAATCTCGCCCGTATCCCATTCACCACCAGCCTGCGTACTCCAAGTCATATTTTCATCAGTCTGGGTTTTTAATTGTTCATCCAATTCCTTCAAACTTGACATATCCAATTCGGAATCACAATAAGGGCACTTCATTTTCTGGATTGAACTATTAAATTCAAGAGCACCACCACAATTTGGACATTTATATTCTTGTAAATCAGCCATGATGACCTCCTTTCTACTGTCATCGAGCTATGAGATAGTTAGAAAAGCTTTTAAACAAGGTCATTTTCATCAAATACATTGCCACATTCAGGGCAGAATTTAGGTGGATTATAAGCATCTTCTGGTTGCCAGCCACAATTGCTACAACGATATTGACGGCGGGTTTCTGGTTTCGGTTGACCACAGTTTGAACAGAATTTACCATTATTGACAGTCCCACAAGTACAAGTCCAGCTGTCACTCACAGGTTTTGGTGAACCGCATTCAGGACAGAATTTACCTGAAGCTTCATGTCCATTTGGACAAGTCAATTTATCTGCAGTAGTTTGGGTTTGAGAGGTTGCACTCGCTGTTTGCGTTTGCTGACTAGCTGCTTGCTCTTGTCCCATCGCAAAAAGATTTTGAGCATTCATGCCGCCTGCGCCCGCTGCCATTCCTACTCCCATAAAGCCAGTCATCGCACCGCCTGGATTTTCAGCCGCTGCTTTCATAGCATCTGCCTGTGCACCGACTAAGGTAGCCGCTGCCATGGTTGGGTCCTTCATAATAGCCACACGTTGAGCCTGCTTAATCATTTCAGCATCTTCGTCTGGAAGAGTTACTGAACCAAGAGCTACACTGACGACTTTCAAGCCACGAAGCTCGCCCCATTTGCTAGAGAGTGCTTCATTCATAGCATTTTCAAGTTCTGTATTGTGGCTAACGATTTGATTTGGCCGCAATTCTAGATCAGATAATGCAGCGAAAGCTGGTTGGAGGGCACTGATAAATTCGGTTTTTAGCTGTGATTCTAATTCTTCACGCAAATATTCTTTTTCGACATTGCCACAGACATTGGTATAGAAAATAAGTGGGTCTGCAATCTTATAAGAATAAACACCAGAACAACGGACAGAAACATCCACATCTAAGCCGATTTTTGAATCCACCACACGAAACGGAATCGGATTTGGTGTGCCAAACTTATTATCAATCAGCTCTTTTGTATTGAAATAATAAACACGTTGATCTTTGCCTGTGTCACCACCATAAGTGAACCGTTTTCCGATTTGTTTGAAGGTCTTCTTAATGGAATCACCTAAATTACCTGTAAAAATACTCGGCTCGCTAGAAGTGTCATAAGTGAATTGACCAGGCTCAGCACAGACTTCAACAATTTTTCCTTGCTCAACAATCATCATACACTAACCATCTGCAACAGCAATTCCAGAACCATTCGAAATAATGTTGTCGCTGCCCTTCGTATTAGATGAACGTCCAGATACTTGCTTTTGTCCTTTGACCACCATGACGGACTTGTCCATGGCATCACAGTAAAAGAATTATTTCCATTGGTCAGCCAATACGCCGCCTACGGCACCAATTCCTGCTTTAATGAGTCCCATAAGAATCTCCTTTCTCTCTTTAAAAAGCATGTTTCCGCTACCTTACACTGTACTACTGAACGACATCATCTCCTTTATCATAAATTTGTAAATTTTTACAAAAAATCATACGCTAACTGGCAATATTTGTCTTTTTATCGCAACATAATTAGCTGTATGAAAGCGTTTTATCTCCAAAACTATTTTACCATATTTTTATAAAATTGTAACTATCAAAAATATGAAAGCTATTTTTGGATTTATAAAACGCCAGAACTTAATCGTATAAATAAAAAAACGAATAATTCCGATGTTCTGACTAACAGAATATCGAAACTGTTCGTTTTTTGTATGATTTTTATGCAACTCTCTTAGATTTCATTTTTTGAAATCCTTGTAGAGACAAGCACAGATCTATCTCACTTAAAGTATATGACATTATACTTTTTCAGGAACAACTGCAAGTAATTCTTGAATAGCTGCTTGGTTGCTTCCTCCAGCCATAGCCATGTTTGGTTTACCACCACCACGACCATTTACGATTGGAGCAAGTTCCTTGATTAAATTGCCAGCATGAATATCTTTTGTCTTGCTAGCCACAAGGACATTCACTTTCTCACCAATGGCTGCCACAAGGACAAGAACGTCTGAATAGTCTTTTTGTTTCCAAGTGTCTGCAAAAGTGCGTAGAGCACCCGCATCAGATACAGAAACTTGGCTGGCAATAAAGCTGTGTCCATTAGCTTCCTGAACATTCTTGAAGACTTCACCTGAAGCTGCTGCTGCTGCTTTTTCTTTCAGTTCAGCATTTTCTTTTTGCAATTGGCGAAGTTGTTCTTGCAAGGCTTCAACCTTATGCGAAACTTCTTTCATTTGTGGGACTTTCAGTGTCGTTGCAATAGCTTTCAAAGCATCTTCTTCCTCACGGTAAGCTTCAAATGCTTCTTTGCTCGTCACAGCGAGGATACGACGAGTTCCTGAGCCAATTCCTTCTTCTTTGATAATCTTGAAAAGACCAATTTCAGAAGTATTCTTCATGTGAGTACCGCCACACAACTCAATAGAGTAATCTCCAATTGTCACCACACGAACTTCTTTTCCGTATTTTTCTCCAAAGAGAGCCATCGCACCCATTTCTTTAGCCGTATCAATGTCTGTTTCAATCGTTTTGATGTCAATCGCTTCCCAAATTTTTTCATTAACTTCTTGCTCAATGCGACGTAGCTCTTCTGCTGTAACTGCTTGGAAATGAGTGAAGTCAAATCGAAGAAATTCTACTTCATTGAGAGAACCTGCTTGCGTTGCGTGTTTGCCTAAAACATTGTGAAGAGCCGCATGAAGCAAGTGTGTTGCTGTGTGATTCTTCATAACACGGTGACGACGATTGTGGTCAATTTCAAGCTTATATTCTTGGTTTAGCGTGAGTGGTGACACCACTTCTACCGTATGGAGCGGTTGTCCATTCGGCGCTTTTTGAACATCTACGACTTGTGCAACGAGATTGCCTGCAAGGTCAAAGATTTGTCCGTGGTCTGCTACTTGTCCGCCCATTTCAGCATAAAATGGCGTTTCTGCAAAAACGAGGTAAGCTTTACCAGAAGCCACTTCTTCTACTTCTTTATCATCTGCCACAATCGCAACCAACTCCGCAGATAAAGCCTCTTTTTCATAGTTAAAGTGGCTTTCAGTTGTAATGTTTTGCAAGGTTTCATTTTGCATGCCCATAGATCCACCTTTAACAACACTAGCCCGTGCGCGTTCTTGCTGCTCTTTCATAGCAGCTTCAAAGCCTTCGCGGTCTACTGTCATACCAGCTTCTTCGGCAATTTCTTCGGTCAATTCTACTGGGAAACCATAGGTGTCGTACAGTTTAAAGACATCCGTTCCTGAAATAACAGACTGTCCCTTTACCTTTAACTCTTCTACAATACTTTGTGCAAAGTGTTGACCTGAATGAAGCGTGCGAGCAAAAGATTCTTCTTCACTTTTAATGATTTTTTCGATAAAATCTTGCTTTTCAAGCACTTCTGGATAATAGCTTTCCATAATTTTTCCGACAGTTGGAACAAGTTTATAAAGGAAAGGCTCATTGATTCCTAATTTTTGACCATGCATCGAAGCACGACGGAGCAAACGACGCAGAACATAGCCACGTCCTTCATTTCCTGGAAGCGCACCATCGCCAATAGCAAATGACAGAGAGCGGATATGGTCTGCAATGACCTTGAAGCTCATATTGTCACCATCTGGATTGTAATTCTTACCAGATAACTTCTCTACTTCACGAATAATCGGCATGAAAAGGTCTGTTTCAAAGTTGGTCTTTGCCCCTTGAATAACAGCTACTAAGCGCTCTAGACCTGCACCCGTATCAATATTTTTGTGCGGCAACTCCTTGTATTCACTTCTTGGAACAGCTGGATCAGCATTGAATTGAGACAAAACAATATTCCAAATTTCAATATAACGATCATTTTCAATATCTTCTGCAAGCAAACGAATTCCTTGATGTTCAGGGTCAAATGCTTCCCCACGGTCAAAGAAGATTTCTGTATCTGGTCCAGAAGGTCCTGCACCAATTTCCCAGAAATTGTCTTCAATTGGAATCAAATGACTTGGATCGACACCAACTGAAATCCAACGATTATAAGAATCATGATCATCTGGATAGTAAGTCATGTAGAGCTTGTCTTTTGGAAAATCAAACCAATCAGGACTAGTCAAGAGCTCAAATGCCCATTCAATCGCTTCATCACGGAAGTAATCACCAATAGAAAAATTCCCCAGCATTTCAAACATAGTATGATGACGTGCTGTTTTTCCGACATTTTCAATGTCATTCGTCCGAATCGCTTTCTGCGCATTGGTAATCCGTGGATTTTCTGGAATAATAGTCCCGTCGAAATATTTCTTTAATGTTGCAACGCCAGAGTTAATCCAGAGTAGAGTCGGGTCATTGACCGGTACTAGACTAACAGACGGTTCGACAGCATGTCCTTTTGAGGCCCAAAAATCTAGCCACATTTGGCGTACTTGAGCACTTGATAATTGTTTCATTTTCTTCTCCTTAAAACATTTCTCTAACTGATTTTTCTATTGCCCATGTGAGTTTTAAGAACTACTTTCAAGAGCTTCTACATAGTCAATAGCCACACACAATGAAACCACTAAATCCGCGTAGGCATCTTCATAAACTACAACTTGATAAGCGGACATCAGGTGCAAGAGTTCTTTTGAAATCTCTGCAATCACTTGTCCCTGCGCATCCAGCAGACGAAATTCTAAATCCCAGATATTCCCCTCGATGCGCAGATCTAAGTTATCAAATTCATATTTATCTCGTAAAAAAGTGAATTTTTTACGGATATAAAAACTCGAACCATTGCGCAATTGAATTTCAAATTGAGGTAAGACTGTTAGCACAGTCTTTTGAATTTGGCTGACCACTTCACCCTTGTCATCATAAATCGTAAAAGTTTTGGGAATTTTTAAAAAGCTTCCCTCCACTTGATAATCAATGTTCCCACGATCATCTTTGATGTCAAATTTCTCACCACCAAAGCGAAATTTTTGTTTTACAAGATAAGTCTTCATGACGGTTCCTCGCAAAAAGACAAGTCCACTAGACGAAGGGCGAAAAACCGCGGTACCACCTTCATTCAATGAACTTGTCATTCTCATTATATATGCAATTTTTCCTTTGAGTAGCATGATTTTCGTTCTTACATGGCTTGCAGCACCGCCAATTCTCTGAACTAAGAGGTCAAAAATCAATTCTCAATAGTCCTATTATACTCACTTATGAGCTTTTCGTCAACTTATTTTGATGAAGATGACGAGCTAGATGTTGATTTGCTATCTGACTTGACATATTGTGAGAACAGATTTTGGAAAGCTTGATCTTTCACCTTAATATTGGCTGCTTGTAATTCTTTGGCAACAATTTTTTGGATAAAGGTTCGATCATTTTGTTTTTGTGTCAAGATAACATTTTTCAGTTGTTTCTTGTAGTCTTTCCAGTTTGCTGATTTTTCAGACTTACTATTTAGTTTCACAATATAATAACTTGAAGAATAGGTTGATGATTTAACGGTGATAACATCAGAAATACCGTTTGCTTCAAGGGAAAAAGCCACTTTTTTAACAGCATCTGGAACATCTGTTGAAGCTGAGTCAAACTTCACTTCCCCACCCTTATCTTTGGTCTTCGTATCCGTAGAATTTTCCTTGGCAATTTGTCCGAAATCAGCACCTTCAGCTTTTGCTTTCTCCAATACTTCCTTTGCCTTATCTTCGCTATCTACCTTGATGATTTGAGCAGTCACTTCTGGTGTATAAGATTCGTATGCTTTTTTATAGTTTGCATCTGTCAATTCTTTTTCAGCTGCTTTTTTGACAGCATATTCGACCAATTTATTGGTTCTGATTTGTTCACGATAAGTATCTTCCGTCAATCCTGCTCTTGCCAATACTTGTTGGAAAGCAGTTCCGTAAGTGCTCTTACTCTTATTGAACGTTTCATTGACTTCTTTTTCTGTAACATGTTTACCATAGCTCTTTTCAAAAACTTCTTGAATGGTCATATTGAGAAGTACTTGTTGAGCAGCTGCATTATTTTTTACTTTGTCATAGAAATCATTGACAGTAATTGTATTTCCTTTCATCGTGATAATATCTTTACCACCAGCTTGCGAGCATGCCGCTAATGTTACAACTGACAAAAGCGTAATGGCTCCTGCTAGAATTTTTTTCTTCATTATGAAAACTCCTTTTTTTAATTCACTTTCTTATTGTACCATAAAATAGATTTAATATCTTAAATTTTCCTAAAAACTGTGAAAGTTTAGAAAATATTAAATCTCTCATTTTTTTCTAATCATCAGAATGCCGTCGCCAAGTGGTAGCAAGGTTGAAGTCAATTCAGGCTGATTCAGTGTTTTATCAAATAATTGGTGCAACCCTCGATAAATCGTTCGTTGACCTCGGCGAACTTCACTCATCTCCTTTGTGACATCTCCACCTTGAAAAACATCATCTATGATGATAATTCCTCCTGAAGAAAGGCGCTTCAGAACTTCTGGCAGAAAGACAACGTATTTGGACTTAGCAGAGTCCATAAAGACAAAGTCATAGCAATCTTTCAAATGAGGAAGAATATCCATTGCATCTCCTTCCAGCAATGTAATTTGCCTGCGCTTATCAAACTTGGAAAAGTTCGCTTTGGCAAGAGCAATCATTTCTGGATTTCGATCAATCGTTGTGATTTGTGCGTGCGGTGCATGTTCTGCCATTAAAAGAGCTGAAAAACCAATGGCTGTCCCAATTTCCAAAATCTTCTGTGGCTGTAAAGTTTCTAACAGAAAACGAAAATAGGCAACTGTTTCGTGAGGAATAATGGGAATATTTTCTGCATGAGCAAAAGTTTCGAGCTCTTTTAAGGAGCCCGAAACTTGCTTTTGCCGTGTCCGCATAAAATCGACGATTTCTTCTTTGACAACGGGACGACGCATATTGTGATTGGCATTTTTACTATAGGATTCAACCATTTTATGCCAGTCCTAACTTTTCTACGA
Organism: Streptococcus sp. HMSC073A12; assembly: GCF_001812815.1. Lineage (NCBI taxonomy): Bacteria > Bacillati > Bacillota > Bacilli > Lactobacillales > Streptococcaceae > Streptococcus > Streptococcus sp. HMSC073A12. Next base: position 198,888 of record NZ_KV810530.1, read on the forward strand.
GTGCTTCAAATTCATCAAGACGACGTTCAAAGACTGCAAAAGCAGCATTGAGGTAGTCTTCTTTTTCCATATCTACACCAGCTTTTTTAATGACATTTAGCGGATAATCAGAATTTCCTGCTTTCAAGTAGTTGAGATACTTCTCTTTATCTTCTTGCGTTCCGTTAACAATCTTATCTGCTAAGGCAGAAGCAGCTGAGAAACCGGTTGAGTATTGAAAAACATAGTAATCATAGTAGAAATGCGGAATCCGTGCCCATTCGTATTGAATTTGTGGGTTGTCTTCTTTCGTCAAACCATAATATTTTTCATTCAAATCTGCGTACAAATCATTCAAAAATTCACTCGTCAAGACTTGACCTTCTTGGTCAGCTTTGTGAATGGCATGTTCAAACTCGGCAAATTGAGTTTGGCGGAAAACAGTTCCACGGAAACCGTCCAAGAAATGATTCAGAATCGCAAAGCGGGTTTGATCGTCATCTACTTCTTCCAATAATTTCTCCGTCAGGATATTTTCATTGGTCGTAGAAGCAATCTCAGCTAAGAAAATAGAATAATCTCCGTAAACGTATGGCTGATTTTCACGAGTATAGCTAGAATGCATACTGTGACCTGTTTCATGAACCAGCGTGAAAAGATTGTCCAACGTATCTTGCCAGTTGAGCAACATAAAAGCATTGGTATCGTAAGAACCACCAGAATAAGCCCCAGAGCGCTTGCCTTGGTTTTCATAAACATCAATCCAACGATCTGAAAAGGCTTCTTTTACTCGACCTAGATAATCTTCTCCAAGGATAGCTAAGACTTCTTCTGCTTTCATCAAGGCTTCCTCATAAGTAAATTTGTAATCTGCTTCTGACAATGGTGTATAGAGGTCATACATTTTCAAATCAGAAAGGCCTAAAATCTTTGCACGTAGGGCAATGTAGCGATGTAAGAGTGGCAAGTGTTTGTTGACCGCAGACACTAAGCTATCATAAACACTTTCTGGAATAAAGTTAGCAGACAAAGCAGCTTCACGCGCAGAAGAAAAATTACGAACTTTGGCATTGTAATTATGAACTTTAACATTCGTTTGGAGTGTCTTAGCATAAGTATGTTGGTATTGCTCATAGACGCTGTAAAGCGCTTCATAAGTTTCCTTGCGGACTGTACGATTTTTCGACTCCACTAAACTAATGTAATTTCCGTGCGTCAATTGCACTTCATTTCCTTCTTCGTCGTGCACGGTTGGAAAGACAATATCAGCATTATCTAAGATTCCAAAAGTTTCACCCGCAGCACTAAAAATTTCACCAGCTCCTGCTAACAATTCTTCCTCACGTTGAGAAAGGATGTGAGGTTTCTTTTGCAGTAGCTTATCAAAGAAATGCTGATAGATTTGCAATTCGGGCTTTTCAGCTAAGAAAGTCTGATATTGCTCGTCTGTGATTGCCATAAATTCTGGCTCATAAAAAGCAAAGGCCTGTCCGAACTCACTATAAATGGCCATTCCTTTGGCTTGGTATTCTTGATATTTTGCCACGCGCGTATCTTGGTCATTTTTCATGTGAGCATAGGAATAGAGTTTTTCGATACGACGCATCAAGTCCAATTGGATTTCTGTTGTTTTTAAAAGGCTGTCAGATGAGTCCAAAAGATGCCCTGCTAAGCTGCTGGCTTCTTTTAATTCTTTTGAAACTTGAGTTAACTCTGCCTCAAAAGCTTCATCTGTTGTGAAAATCGTTGTTAGGTCCCAAGTGTATTTTTCTTCAATTTCATTTCTTTGTTTTGCCATAAAATTTCCTCCGTCCTTCCTATTCTATCATAAATATTGCCAAAAATCTTTGCATAAAAAGCTGGAGGATAGAGAATTTGGAAATTTTTATTTTTTTCTTTTTCATAATAAGCTGAAAATTGCTGGTAATAAGGTGTGAGATCTTGAAAAATCTGGCAGAAAGAGCTGGAACGAACAGGTTGGACTTGCGGGTAAAAGTCACTAGCCGTTTTGGTTAATAAATTATCACCCGTTTGATACAATTCTGCCTGCCATTTCATCCATTTGGGCTGCTGATAATAGAGCTGCTGGCGCACATAACTGCAAATATTTTTATCTTCTTTTGCCAGAAAACTCGTCATTTCCTGCTTGCAGAATGGCTGACGAAAGATGTCTAAAAGGTTTCCTTTACCAAAAGCAAAACTTTTCTCCTTATACTGAACCTTGCCATGCAAATCTTCATGAATCAAGTATTTAAGCCTCAAGAGCTGTTGCTGTTCGTCTAATTCCCATAGATGAAAGCCCATATTTTGACTGAAATAGAGAAAGTCCTTTTGTAAATTGGTCAAGGAATCTTTCAGCCAAAGTTTCTTTCCCAAGAGCCAAAAGACGCGATAACCATGCTGACGATAACTGTCCGTACGCTCTTTTAAGCGTTTTTGACTAAGCGAGCTACACTGAACTTCAAGCGCAATTTGTTTTTCAACTAACAAATCTGCGATTTGCTGCAATTCTGGTAAATAAGCTTCTACTTGAATCGCATGATTGGATTTTCTAGCCCAAGTAAACAAAGCAGTTTTCAGATTTAGGTGCTCTGCACTTTCATTTTCCGTAGAAAAATGGCAGTTTTTCAAGGAAATATGAGCAAAATGCGATCGCATCACCTTGCCATTCTTAAATCGCACCGCTTCCTTACAAGCCGGGCAGAGAAACCTATCCAACGGATTTACCGTATCTTCCACAGCATTTAGCATTTTTCCGTTTTCCTGACAAGCCATTAACATAGATTATTTTCCCCTTTTACTTAAATTATTCGTAAAAAAAGAGTGAGACAGAACTCATCTTAAAAATTTTAAGTTAAGTTCTGTTTCACCCCCGCAAAGTTGCTCAACAGTCTTCCAGACTGTTGAGCTGGTGGATAAAGAAAACAAAGTTTTTATCAAAAGTGCTTTTCTGAGCTTGAAAAATGAAGAACTTTGAAGGTGGGGCAAAGTGCTCAGCTTCCTTTGTTTATATAGTTAGAATTATAAGACGCAGTAGTTGAGTGGACTCTAATATGTTGATAAATCAACTTTTACAGCCCTACTCAACCGTGCGGAGGTGGGACGATGAAATCAAGTTTCTACAAAACTACTGATTTCTGCCCCACTCTCATCCTCCACCTCAAAGTAGTGCTTTGAGCAAACAGCTACTGCGACCTTGGTTTATTGCACTATATAAATTGAAGCTGGAGACTTTCGTTCCAGCTTCAAATTTTTTATAAGGGGAAACAAAATTATTGAATCGCTTCAGCGCCGCCCATTTCTTCTTTGTACAACTTCGTATCATACATCTTAATAAATGGATACCAAATCACAAAGGCAGACAGAGCACAGACAAGTGCAACTACGAAAGCACCAATATTACCACCTGAACCAACATAAGCTCCAAGACCAATAGGTGTTGGCCATGGTGTTTGGGCAATTGCTTTACCAGCTAGTCCAAGTCGGACAGACCAGTAACCAATTGAAGCAGAGACAATTGGAGCCAAAATAAACGGAATGGTCAACATTGGATTATACACAATTGGTAGACCAAAGATAAGGGGTTCGTTGATGTTGAAAATAGCTGGACCCATAGCTGCTTTTCCAAGCATACGTAATTGATCTGACTTCGCACGGAAAGCAATATAGAAGCAAAGCAATAAGGTCGCACCAGAACCACCGATTGTTACATAAGAGTTGGTAAATTCACCTGCATAAGCAATGAATTTGCCGTCAACGTTTTGTGCCATATTAGCAAGCAAGATCGGATTAACCAGTCCCATAACGATATTAGCACCGTGAATACCGACAATCCAAAGAGCATGAACCAATAAGTAAATCACAACGATACCTAGCCATGTATTAGTGATATGGCTAACAAAGGCAAACGGAATTGCAATAACTTTATAAATATCTGTACCAAATAGGATAAAGATACCGTTAATGAAGAGTACTGCAAATGCAATGACAAAACCTGGAATGAGGGCTGTAAATGAACGAGCAACTCCTTCTGGAACAGCTTCAGGCATCTTGATGACCCAATTCTTCTGCACACAAAGGCGATATAGTTGCACAGCGAAAATGGACATCAGAATCGCAGTAAACATACCTGATGTAGATAAACGTGTCAAACTATCTCCGCCAACAGTCCAACCACCAATTGTTGCTTTTCCTGTAACGGCTGAAATCACTCCTTTAGAATAAGTTAATTCAGGAATGGTCAAAAAGTAAGCAAATACCGCTAAGAGACCACCATTGAGTGGATTGAGGTTGAGCCCTTCTTCTTCGACATAAATTTTTGTGTATTCATACCCAATAACAATGGCAAAATAGAGAGACAAAATCCCCATTGTACACTTATAAGCTAACAAGTATAGAGCTTGAATCTTATCAAATGAATTCGCCCACAAATCAACAATAAATTGAAGATTAAAGGCTTGCGGTATAACACTAAGAACCAAGAAAGCAGACCCTACGATTGTAAAGGGAATGCTGGCCATCCCGGCAGCAACAATAGCACGAACAGGACGCCAAGTAGAGACTTTCCCCATTGGTCCCATGAGGTACTTTTCTAGAAATTCAAACAATTTATTCATAATATATCCTCCTATGATGTTTGAAATATAATTTATAAACTAACGTTGAACAGTGGCAATATATTCTTGAATGCGTTTATATTGCTTATCTGTATGGTGATGAATCCGACTTAATTTTCTTAACATTAGAATGGCTAAAAGTAGCCCCAATAAAAGTACAACCGTTAAAACGGTTACAGTGGTTGTACTAATCGAAAAAAATGGAAAGAGGAAATGATACTGTCCCACAAAAACAATTATCAGTAGCAAAACATTTGCTAAAGCAGAAATATTGTAAAAGAACCGCGTTAATGTCGCTTCTTTTTGATGAACGCTGTACATTCGTGTTTGTTCCCACATTGCCAACGCCGCTAGAACAGTTAGCAACAAAGGCAACAGCAAAACTAAACCAGCCTTTGAAAGATACAGCATTAGCATCCAATAAAGATTAGCAAAGAAGAAAAATGCTGTCGCGTAGCGGACTGAAAAGAAACGCGTGTAGTACATGTTTTTTATTGCTGCTTCTTTTCGTCTTGCTTCTAGTTCTTGTTTCTCTTTTTCAGTCATGTTTTCCCCTTTCATTCATCTTTTACTTTTCAATCTTTCGATAAAGACTGAGCATTTCAAGTGCTACCTCACGCAAGGTCATAGTTGTCATCAAATGATCCTGAGCATGCACCATGATAATTTCAATTTTGATTTCCGTTCCACTTGCGTATTCTTGTAGCAAATTTGTTTGTGCATGATGAGCTTCCAATAGCTCTGCATTGGCAGCTTCTAACTTTTCAGCAGCTTCATCATAATGCCCTTCGCGCATATCTGCAAATGCTTCATGAACTGTTGTTCTTGCTGAACCACTATGCAGGATAATTTCAAAAGCTGCAACTTGTAATTCTTCCTGATTCATAGACAATCTCCTTTACTTTATGTTTAAAAATAATGCTTTAAATTCTGTAAACGACTGACAGCTCAATATCTTTGCTTGCAGGTCAGGCTGCTCTAACAAATCAACAATCTTTGATGTCAACGTTGCCATTTCTTCATTCCCATAAACGGACGGAGAAGGGAGAAAAATGAGTTGAATTTTAGGACTTTCTTCATTCCACTGCACGCCATTTCTCACAATGGCAACACCAATTTTATGATTCTTTGCAAGGGGCTTAATCGGGTGAGGCACCGCAACTTGTTCTGAAAAAACGACAGAACTCATCTTTTCACGCTGCTTGATTAGCTCTTGCATATGTGTAACAAAATCCTTTTCTTCTCCCTGCTCCATTTTTGTTAATAATTCTTGCAAAATCTGCTCTTTTGACGCATCCTGCATGAGAATAAAACAAGATGGAGAGAAATATTCATCAAAAATCCTTTCACTATCTTTATCAAATGTTATCATCGCTTTAACTGGCAAACAGGTTCCAATCGGCTTTAACTGACTGACCTTTTGCTTGATGGACTTTAATTCCTCTGCATTTAAAAAGATACTAACAGTAAAAACAGGAACACTAAAGACTAAATTTGACAAGTCAATAGACGAAATGATGAAATCAATATCTTTCAAACGTTCATCATCCAACTCATAATAACCAATCACATCTACAATGTGAACTAAGTTACCCAGCTCATTGACAATCCGATTTTTTAGCATTAATGCCGATCCATAACCCGTAGCACAAATCACCAAAATGTTAAACTTTTGCTTTTCCTTTAATCGCTCCAAAGCAGCCATGAAATGCAGTGCCACATAAGCCACTTCATCATCTGATAAGTCTTCCTTAGAAAAAATCGGCATTTCCTGCAAAATTTCTCGTGTCATTTCCAAAACTGCTGGTGCTTGCTGTTGAATATCCTGTAAAAGGGGATTTTCAAGCATCACATGATTTTGCAAACGCACATAGAAAGTAGATAAATGAACAACAACTCCTTCAACTAATTGAAAATCATGCTGAAATTGATAAGCCTTGACATGCTCGACTTGCTCTAACGCCTCTAGTAGCTGCTTGCGAATTTCTTGATTGGTGTCTATTTTGGTATTCTGGCTTTCTTGACAAGAAGCTTTTGAAATCAAATGGAGCGTGATATAGTCTACTTCTTCTTTGGGAAATTCCAGCCCAGTTGCCAAATACACTCTGTGTAAAATTTTCTCAGCAATCTTTCGTTCTGCCAGATAATTACCTTGTTCCCAGTCTTCAATCTTGCTAATTTGGAAGCCTTCTGCAATCCTTTTAAACGATAAGGCAATATGAATGACTAAATTTTGAATCACAAAATCTGACAACTTTAAGTGACCTTCACGACATTCGTCCAATACGATAATCGTCAATTCTTCTAAGCTGATTTGCCGTCCTGGAACTTCAATGTTAATGTAATTGTGCAAACTTTGAAAGAAATTATCACGAAAAAAGTAATCCATGATAAAACGTCGTTTATTCCGTTCGCTGCCTTTTACATAAATACCACGATTGGCTTTGCTCTCGATTTGTAAATCATACTTTGCCAAGTCTTGTCTGATTTTCTTGAAATCTGCTGACAAGGTTGAACGACTGACAAACAGCTCTTCTGCTAAGTCATCACAATAAAGTTTTTCCTGCTCAAAGAGCAATTTATTTAAAATGTAATTGTAACGATCCTCTATATTTTCAGTCTTAGCAGAGTTTTGCTCTGTAAAAAATTCTGTTTCTATAAAGTTTCGATAGAGAGCTTTATCTTGAAGTTCAAGTCGATAACCATAACCTTGCTTGGCTGTAATCTTCCAACCAGTTTCATCAGGCTTCCAATCCATCAATGATTTCAGGTAAGTTCTTATCGTACGATCAGAGCAAGAAAGCTGACTAGCTAATTCCTTACTTGTAATATAATGATCTTTATTTTCCAACAAAGATTGAAGAATCAATTTTTCTTTCTGATGTAGCAATACAGTTCTCCTTCCGCATTTATAAGAACTATTTTACCCTTTTTGAGCTGAAAATTTAAATCTTTTCCAAGATGAGGTTTGCCATTTTTTCAATTCCCATTGGAATAGGAATGTAGGCTTGCGGAGGAATTTGTACAATAGGTTTGCCGACTTTTGCTCCAGCATCCTCAAATTGCTTGAAATACATTTTTGTTTGAGGGCTAATGAGATAAAGATCAAATTCAGCAGCAGCAATGGCTTTTCCACCTTCTGTCGCACTAATAGCATCTACTTCAATGTCATGCCCTTTGCTCTTTAAAAATTCCGTTGTTTTCTTTGCCATCAAAGAAGATGACATACCTGCTGCACAGATAATCAATGCTTTAGCCATAAGATTTTCTCCTTATAAATAAAATTTATTTTATAAACTCATTATATATGAAAACGGTTGCAACTTCCATCTTATTTTTTTCCTTAGTTAAACGGAAACATTTCCTTAGTCACTTTTTTTACTTATATTTTAACTTATAACGGAGAATAGTTCCTGATAAAACCAAAGAAACGCTGTTAGCCATAATCAAAGGCAGATCGTTAATCACCAAGCCATGAAACAGCCACAAAGCAATACCAACAACTTGCATCAGATACATGCCAAGCGCAATAGACTCTGTGTCCTTGGTCTTGATGACTTTGAAAACCTGGGGCAAAAAGGCAAAGGTTGTTAAAATAGCAGCAATACTGCCAATCATGTTTATCTCCTGAATAATAAGTAACGACCAGCGCTCTTGATGAGCCTATGGCCAAGTGACGCATAGTCTACGAAAAACTCTTCAACTTGTATCAAATTTTATTGACTGGAAATACCCACCAACCATCTATTTTGAAGAGTTTGACGAAGAAAAGTACATTTTCCTCTCAAAGAAAATGGGCGGAAGAAAAATCTCCATTCCTCTTCCACTCCTTTTGGGATCAGTGTCTTTCCATCAGATGTAGGCATTCATGATACCTGGATATTTTAACAGGACCTGGACATCCTTCTTTTCCAAACCATAGATTTCCATAATCAATTCGCGAATCTTGGCATCATTGATGTCACTGTCTACGAAAAAGCCGTCTGCATTTTTCAACTTAATCGTCAAATGCTGAGTGATAGCTGGATTGGCAGCCAAGTCTGGCACAGCGACTCCTTTAGAAAATTTGATGACATAGGTTATTTTTTTACTCATAAAATCCCTTATCTAGTCTACAGTTTCTCCATTTGATGCAATGACTTCCTTATACCAGTTAAAGGACTTCTTCGGTGAACGTTCATAACTCCCCTTGCCATCGTCATCCTTATCGACATAGATAAATCCATAGCGTTTGCGCATTTCACCCGTACCTGCTGATACTAGGTCAATACAGCCCCAAGGCGTGTAGCCCATGAGATCCACACCATCTTCTACCACGGCCTTTTTCATCTCGCGGATATGAGCACCCAGATAGTCAATCCGGTAATCATCGTGTACCATACCGTCTGCTTCCACTTGGTCAATAGCTCCAAAGCCATTTTCCACAATGAAAAGCGGTAGATGATAATGATCCGTAAACCAATTGAGAGCATAGCGCAGGCCTTCTGGGTCAATCTGCCATTCCCATTCAGAAGCCTTGACAAAGTTATTTTTAACCAAATCTTCAGTCTCTATATAGTCGAAGTAAGGATTATTTTCCCGATGGGAGTCAATAGCAAAGGACATGTAGTAGCTAAAACCAATATAGTCAACAGTGCCCTCTAGCAAGTCTTTTTGATCCTGCTCGCTAAAGTCCACCTTGATTCCCTTCCTTTCCCAGTATTTGAGAATATGCTCAGGATATCGGCCAAAGACATGCACATCTGTAAAGTAATAACGCTTCTGCATAGCTTTCATCGCCATGAGGACGTCCTTAGGATTGCAAGTAGCTGGATAAATCGGACACATGGCAATCATACAACCGATTTGGAAGTCAGGATTGATCTCATGACCGATTTTAACTGCTCGCGCAGAAGCTACCAGCTCATAGTGAGCCGCCTGATACATGATTGCTTCGCGATCATCGCCTTCCTTGTAGACAATCCCAGAGTTAGTGAAGGGAGCAAAATCCTCCTGATAATTAGCTTGGTTATTGATTTCATTGAAAGTCATCCAGTATTTGACTTTATCCTTATAACGCTCAAAAACAACTTCTGCAAAACGGACAAAGAAGTCAATCACCTGACGATTTTTCCAGCCACCATACTCGGTCACCAAATGATAAGGCATTTCGAAATGCGACAGAGTAATAACTGGCTCAATCCCGTATTTGAGACATTCATCAAAAAGGTCATCATAAAACTGCAAACCAGCTTCATTGGGCTGCTCTTCGTCTCCCTTAGGAAAAATCCGCGTCCAAGCAATAGAAGTTCGGAAGCACTTGAAACCCATTTCCGCAAACAGAGCAATGTCCCCCTTATAAAGATGATAAAAATCAATTGCTTCATGATTTGGGTAGTATTTGCCTGGCAACACTCCAGCCGTAATTTCACGCGGAACCCCATGGCGAGCTGCTGTCATCACATCAGCCACACTAATGCCCTTGCCGCCTTCCTGCCAACCACCTTCTAGTTGATGAGCTGCAACTGCTCCACCCCAGAGAAATCCGTCTTTAAATGTTGACATGTCTAAAGTCCTCCTGATTTTGATACTTTTATTATACTCCTAAGAAAGCGCTTTTAAAACCCATATTTTTGCCACAGCAATGCGGAAAATAAATCCAAAGTTTGTGAAAGCGGTTGCTTTTTTGGCTCATTTCTTTCTATAATGAAGGAAAAGAATATAAAATCTACATTATGTTTCTCTATCTAAGAAAGGTCATCTCATTCCGCTATGATTACAAAATTCTTTCATGATTACAAAAAGTTTTTGATTTATATACCTATTATTGCTATAACTTGTACTATGATAGCTTTTTTATTGTACTTTTTACCCATTGATTCACGCCCGTTTTATCTTTCCCTCTTTACTTTTCCTTTTAGCTTACCTCCTTTCTTTCAGCAAAAGAAAGTTTCTACTTTTATCTTTGCTGGTTTTATAGACGGAGTTTTAAAAACAGGACTTTTTCTACTTGGTATCAAGCCTGTTAGTATTACACTTCCATTTTTAGTCGTTTATAGATGTGTCAGCCTGATTGCCTATGTTTGGCTCTTTTTATTTAAGAAAAAACTAAATGAGTAAATTAAAAAGAGTGAAACAGAACTAAAATTTGAAAATTTTTAGTTCTGTCTCACCCCACAGCCTGAGAGACTGTTGAGATGGTGAATGACAAAAACGACGTTTTCATCAAAAGTGTTTTTTCGATCTTAAAAAGCAAACAAGGTTAAGACTCGTTTCATGAGCCTTATCCGGTAACTAATTCGTCATTGCTTTATTATACAATATGCTATGAAGCTGGAGACTTTCAATCCAGATTTTTTATACCTCTCTTATTTTAACCGAATAATTTCTGATTTGGCTTGTTTGGCACTTTCAAAAAGAAGGCTAAAACAAGCACTACAATCATCACACCAGCTAAGAAAAAGCTCATCATTTCATAGCCAGATTTGTCAATAATGTCTCCTGCAATATTTTGGATAAGAATGGTTCCCAAATTTCGGGCTGTTTGAACAAGGACAATAGCTGTCACCATATATTTTTCATCTACTACATTAGCAACAATCTTTAAAGTCACCATAATCAACAACATTCCTGTGGCGTGCTTTGACATCAAGGTCAAAAGAATCTTGGAAGTCAATCCAAAATCCAGACCATAAATCACATACTGTAAGAGCAAAATGAGCAGGGGAATATAAAGCAATTTTTTAATCGGAAGTTTATCCATAAAAAGATAAGAAAAGAAGATCAAGGGCGACTCACAAATAACAGAAATAGCTACCACAGTCGTCGCCACATTGACACTTAAACCACTATGCTCTAACATAGATGGTATATAAGTGTGACCAGTATTCCCGACTCCAGAATAGAGCGCTACAATAACGAGGTAAAACAAATATGTTTTATTTTTAAAAATCTGTCCAATATAGGAATCATTTTTCGTTTGTGTCGTTTTTTTAGGACGCTGATCTTGTTTTGGCTCAATTCCCAGCACTCCAAGAATACTCACACACATCATACCGATAAACACGATGAAAATCGCTTGCGGAGAGATGAACTTATAAATCAGCCCTGCTAATTGTGAGCCCATTGCATAGCCAAAAGTCCCCCAGATACGGATTTTCCCATAAGTATAAGGGCTTCTAGCAGCTAGAACGTCCATAACAGGATTCACACCGTTGATTAGCATTAAAACAGCGCTGTACCAAATTGTCAAGAGCAAGAGATTATTGGCTTGCATGAAAAAAATTGCTCCAACGATGATGAAAAGAAAGCTATAAATGGTTACTTTTTTAATGCCAATCGCGTCATTCAAAACACCCATAATAGGCTGTACAAGCATTGAAGAAAAGAACGAGGCAGAGACAACAAGTGAAACCTGACTAGCCGAATACCCCTTATCCAGCATATAAACTGAAATTAAAGTTGAAAACAATGAGTATGATAAAAAATAAAAATTATACATCAAAAAATAAGCAAAATAGCTATTTTGAAATTTCCTAAACATGATTTTTCCTTCTCCCTAAAAAGGTGACAAAGCCCGATTGGACCAACCAATCGAGCTTTCTATTCTACAAATGAGTAATTAACGTTTCTGACGACGAGATAATTGTGTATCGTTAGTCGTACGCTGTTTTCTTCTTTGCTTACGTTTCGTTGCTTCAAAAACGACAATAAGCAAAAGAATAAGCAACGGAACTGCGACCAGAATGTGATAATCTAAAAAGAGTTGCTTCAAACTTTTTCCGCTAGATTTTGCTGTTGTAGTTTTTACAGTTGATTTAGCTGTACTGTTTTTAATTGCTGTATTCTTTACTTCTGTGACATTATCTCCGTTTGAAATAAGCGAAGAAAGTTGCTCCAAACCATTATCATTTTTCAATACGTCATTTTCCACAACTGCTTTTGCTGCTGTGTCTTTTTTCACTGTTGCATAGAAATCTTTTGACAGGTTATATCTTTTTCCATTGATTGTTTGTTCTCCAGCCTTGAAAATTTTTTTGTACTCATAATCAGCATAAGCTTTCTCAATCAAGGCATTGCCAAATGGATGGCGGTAATATTCTCCGTCTTGGTCAGACCAATTCCCAACTCCCATGATAACACTAATCAAACGTTGTTCCCCTCGCTTAATCGTTGCGATGTAATTAAAAGCTCCTCGTGGACTTGACCCCGTCTTTAAACCTTCGACGCCTTCAATGCCATATTTGGCACCGGGAAGTGAGTAATTATAGGTTTCAAAGGTTTCTTCATACGGCGTTCCCTTTTTTACCGTTACGACTGGTTTATTGGTGTAATTTAAAATATTTGGATAATTCTTGACGAAATGGTACCCTAAAATGGCTAAATCGCGCGCCGTTGTCTGATTGGCTGCATTGTTATCATACCGTTGTGGAGTATACAAGCCTTTGAAAGAAACAGCTGCAGCTCCGCTAGCATTGAACCATTTTGTATTGGTCATACCTAATTCTTTTGCCTTGGCATTCATCATGTCCAAAAATGTATCTGGATCATTGTTAGATAAATAATTGGCTAACATAACAGTTGTCGCATTTGAAGATGGAACAGCTGTCATCGTAATCAATTCAGAGACAGTATAATCTACTCCCGCCACAATTTTATTATTGGAAATTTCGTAAATTTTGGCAATTGCTTCATCACGTGGTGTTGCTTTGATAACTGTATTTTCGCTCAACTTTCCTTGCTGAATTGCTTCAAAAACTAAATACAAGGTCATCAATTTGCTCATACTGGCAGGATCACGAACTTCATCAATATTGTCTTGCCAAAGGATATTTCCCGTATTAGCATCTACAATCAAGGACGATTTAGGTCGATTGATTGGATTGATCTTCTCGTTTGGATACATTTTTTGTGCCATATCAACCAACTCATCTGCACGAGCAGCAGTTACTCCCACATACAACACAAAAAGACAAACAATAGCTAACAGCTTTTTCACTAGAATCCTCCTAAGTTCTCACTTATCTTCTAGTATAGCACACTTTATCCATAAGATAACGAACTTTTTTCAAAATGTCAAAAAACCTACCTAAAAATTAGATAGGAAATAGATTCTTATTTTTTCAAAATGCTTAAAGCTTCTTTATCTGCGATAATGACAACATCTTCATGTTTTTGAAGGACGCTTCCTGGTAGTTCTTCTGTAATCGGTCCTTCTACTGTTCCTGCAATCGCTTTAGCTTTTGAAGCACCATAAGCAAATAAAATAATAGATTTTGCATCGAGAATATTCCGAATCCCCATTGAGTAAGCTTGCGTCGGTACATCTTCTATTTTATCAAAGAAACGAGCATTCGCTTCAATAGTTAATTGCTCCAAATCCACTACATGAACCGTGCTATCAAAGCTCGTCCCTGGTTCATTAAACCCAATATGACCATTTGTACCAATTCCCAAAATTTGCAAATCAACAGGATGTTCTACCAAAATTTGGTTGTAGCGTTTCACTTCTGCTTCCGCATCTTCAGCAACACCATTTGGTAAAAAGCTTTCTTTAAAAGGCTTTTGATTAAATAAATGTTCTTGCATAAAATAACGATAAGACTGAGGATTTTCCCCACTTAATCCTATGTACTCGTCTAGATTCACACTGGTTAAGCCTGACAAATCAAGGTCACTTTCAACAATTTGCTCGTAAAAACTCAAAGGACTGCTCCCTGTCGCTAAGCCTAACGTTTTAGCTCCTTCAGCTAATTTTTCTTTTAATAATTCAAAGGCTACTCTACCGCCGTCTACTTGATTTTCCACTTGAATAATTCTCATCGCTAAACTCCTTTTCCTTATTTAATTACATTATATGGTATAGACCGATTTTTGTCAAGAGAATTTGTTTCTTTTTAAAAAATCCGAGCTTGTTTGCACGAAAAATCGTGCTATAATAGAAGAATGTTAGTCTATTTACTCTGTTTATTTTTACTGGGAGTTGCATTTGTTATCGCTGCGCTCCTTTTCAAAACCAAGCGAATCTGGTATTATACCCTATTGATTTTAGGCATTTTACTCATGTGCCTGCCACTTGTTGCTTGTTGTTATTCGTTATGGATTTTAATTACAGCCTAAGGAGAATGTATGAATACTGCTGATTTTGACTTTCATTTACCAGAAGAATTAATTGCACAAACCCCTTTAGAAAAGCGAGATGCTTCCCGCCTTTTAATCGTCAATCACGAAACTGGTCAAATGGAAGATACGCACTTTGATGCCATTATTGATCAATTACATCCTGGAGACGCTTTGGTTATGAATGATACGCGCGTCTTGCCAGCACGCCTTCATGGTGAAAAGTCTGAAACAGGCGGACATGTTGAATTACTACTGTTGAAAAACATCACAGGAGATGATTGGGAAGTGCTAGCGAAGCCAGCCAAGCGCTTAAAAGTCGGAGCAGCTATATCTTTTGGTGACGGGCGCTTAACAGCAACTGTCTTAGAAGAATTAGAACACGGCGGACGAATTGTACGTTTCCATTACCAAGGGATTTTCTTGGAAGTGCTTGAAAGTCTGGGCGAAATGCCTTTGCCACCTTATATTCATGAAAAATTAAAAGACCGTGAACGCTATCAGACTGTTTATGCTAAAGAAAATGGCTCAGCGGCTGCTCCTACTGCCGGGCTTCATTTTACCAAAGAGCTGCTGGCTCAGATTGAAGCTAAAGGCGTAAAATTAGTCTATCTGACGCTTCATGTTGGTCTAGGAACCTTCCGTCCTGTCTCTGTAGACAATGTAGACGAACACGAGATGCATTCAGAATTCTATACATTGTCTGAAGAAGCAGCTAACACGCTTCGACAAGTCAAAGCTAGTGGACATCATGTCGTTGCAGTTGGAACAACTTCTATCCGTACACTGGAAACAATTGGTTCAAAGTTTAACGGGGAAATAAAAGCTGACTCTGGTTGGACCAACATCTTTATTAAACCTGGCTACGATTGGAAAATCGTAGATGCTTTTTCTACCAATTTCCACCTTCCAAAGTCCACTCTCGTCATGCTCGTTTCAGCCTTTGCAGGGCGAGAATTGGTGCTCTCCGCTTATCAACATGCCATTGATGAAAAATACCGCTTTTTCAGCTTTGGAGATGCTATGTTTATAAAATAATAGGTGAAATATGAATAAAATTGAAAGCCGTCATCGACTCATTCGCTCGCTTGTCCTAGAGAAAAAAATTCACACACAACAAGAATTACAAGATTTGCTTTCAGCAAATGGCGTTACAGTGACGCAATCCACACTTTCTCGAGACATTAAAGCTTTGAACTTAGTAAAAGTACATGAAGCAGATATTTCTTATTATATTATCAATAGCATGGCACCTTCACGCTGGGAAAAACGCCTGCGTCTCTATATGGAAGATGCCTTGATTATGTTGCGTCCTGTTCAACATCAAGTTGTCATGAAAACGCTCCCTGGTTTGGCACAATCATTCGGCTCTATCTTAGACGCTTTGGAGTTTTCTGAGATTGTTGCAACCGTCTGTGGTGATGATGTCTGCTTGATTATCTGTGAGGACAATCAAAAAGCGCAAGACTGTTTTAACAAATTAAAACAATTTGCACCTCCATTCTTTTTCAGTAAAGATTGAACAATAAAAAAACTAGCACTTACCTTTATAGACTGCACCCCAAAAGTTAGATTTCCTGACTAACTTTTGGGGTGCTTTTTCGATGAAATTAACTTACAAAGAGAACGGACTGATTTACTATTATCATCTAAGATGTCAGTACCACTGTTACACTTACCTTTGTCGGGTATATTTTTTACTACAAAAATATACGGCTCAAAACTAAAAGAGTTTTCATTCAAAAACGACTTCTCCTACTCGAATGTCCGTCCTATCTTTCAGATTATCTTCAGGACATTCTTGAAAGGCAAGAACAAGATCCTGAGCACCTTGAAGCTTTCTTATTTTCAATGCCAATTTGGAGTCAATCAGTAAGCTTATCAAGGACCTCAAATACCTAGCTTCCGGATTTTAAAACTTTTCAAACTTTAAAACACACATTTTCATTGCCTTAAACATCAAAAGAGAGAAGACAACTTTTTGTCCTCTCTCGATGTTAGATGCAGTCAACTCACTACAGTTAATAAAGAGCCTATATGAGTACGTTACCAGACTTACTACTCTGTCTCTTCACTTTTCTTGTTATGTACTAAACCATATAATACACCTGTACTTACAATGACAGCCATTGCAGCAGCTGTAAAGAATGGGCTATTAGTTTCACCAGTATTTGGTAAAGCTTTTGTACCTGAATTGGTATTAGATTGGTTTTCCGTTTGGTCTTTAGCCTTAGGTTCGTTCTTGTC
>NZ_KV810531.1:0-1059 GCF_001812815.1 Streptococcus sp. HMSC073A12
GATAAATTGTAAAATATAGTGCAACAAAAAAACTCATAGCGTTTCATTGGTGTAAACTGTAAGTAACCACACAAACAGAATCCCGAGGAAAAACTATGAGCTACTTCCATCTTACCATAACCGACCGAATAAAGATAGAAACCTACTTGGAATTAGGTTTGAAACCTTGCCAAATTGCAAGTAAACTTGGCGTCCATAAGTCTACCATTTCAAGAGAGTTAAGACGATGTCAAAATGGCTATTCTGCAGTCTTAGCACAGGAAGAGTACGACCGCAGGGCTAAACAAAAAGGTCGGAAGTCTTGTTTAACACCAAAGTTGAAAAAGGAAATTGAGAACGGTTTAAAATCTTCCTGGTCGCCTGAACAAATTTCTGGGCGCTATCAGCTTGAACAAAAGCCAATGGTCGCTTTTAAAACCATCTATAATTGGCTTCTATACTGGTTTGATTGATCTGGATTTAAGCGTCCTTCGTCGTAAAGGAAGAACTCGACAACTCAAAGAAACACGTGGAAGATTTAGGATTGGCACGCCGATTGCCAAACGTCCTAAAGAGGTTCGGAATCGTGAAACTTTTGGCCACTGGGAACTTGATACTGTGGTGTCTTCCAGAGGCAAAAGCAAGGGCTGTTTAGCGACCTTTCTAGAGCGAAAAACTCGTTTTTACTTAGCTTTCAAGATACCAGACAGAACAGCCAAATCCATGTTTTCAGCCATCGAACAACTTTGTAAACTATTTCCAAAAGAGACTCTTAAAACCTTCACTTCAGACAGGGGAAAAGAGTTCGCCTGCTATCCTCTGGTAGAGAAGTTAGGAATTTCCTTTTTCTTTGCGGACGCCTATTCATCTTGGCAGAGAGGAGGTAATGAAAACGCAAATGGCTTACTAAGAGAATATTTCCCAAAGAAAACAGATTTAGCTGCTATATCTGATGAGGCTTTGAACAAGGCCTTATATGATATCAATCACCGACCACGAAAATGTTTAGCTTACAGAACTGCTTATGAAGCTCTAGTGGATGAGTACGAGTAAACGTTGCACTTTTTATTGCAATTTATC
>NZ_KV810532.1:0-206 GCF_001812815.1 Streptococcus sp. HMSC073A12
CGTGAGAAATCAGATGAAAGTCTAGATTTGGTATTGTCTAAAGTATATAAGGGGGAACTGACTTATTTTGATATTATGAAAGACGATAATTTGTATTATCTTATGGCAAACAATCGTCAGAAATTCCTTGAAGGATTTGATATTTTTGGCGAGCGTGAAAGCGTGCTAAGACTAGAAGCCTTGCAAAATGGGGAGTATGATTTGAC
>NZ_KV810533.1:0-595 GCF_001812815.1 Streptococcus sp. HMSC073A12
TAAAAAAAGATGAAAAAAGGTATTGACAAGAAGAGAAGGAGATGATATACTAAGATAGTTGTCGCTTGAGGGGCGACAAAGACCTTTGAAAACTGAACAAGACGAACCAATGTGCAGGCGACTGTTTAAGAAGACAGTCCGTCAAACATTAAGAAGAAACAATAAATCTGTCAGTGACAGAAATGAGTGAGAGCTCAAACTTTATATGAGAGTTTGATCCTGGCTCAGGACGAACGCTGGCGGCGTGCCTAATACATGCAAGTAGGACGCACAGTTTATACCGTAGCTTGCTACACCATAGACTGTGAGTTGCGAACGGGTGAGTAACGCGTAGGTAACCTACCTATTAGAGGGGGATAACTATTGGAAACGATAGCTAATACCGCATAACAGTATGTAACACATGTTAGATGCTTGAAAGATGCAATTGCATCGCTAGTAGATGGACCTGCGTTGTATTAGCTAGTAGGTAGGGTAATGGCCTACCTAGGCAACGATACATAGCCGACCTGAGAGGGTGATCGGCCACACTGGGACTGAGACACGGCCCAGACTCCTACGGGAGGCAGCAGTAGGGAATCTTCGGCAATGGGGG
>NZ_KV810534.1:0-40281 GCF_001812815.1 Streptococcus sp. HMSC073A12
ATATTTTTTGTCTAACTTTTTGGGGGCAGTACATTTTTTACTCAATGATTCGTCTTTTTGTTTACTCATTTATCATAAAATTTTGCTTAATAGTTCCAAGCTGAAAGACCTTGAGCATTATAAGCACGGTAAGCAGCTTGAATCTGATCATCTACTGTTGCTGTTGAACCCCAACCTGGCATAGTTTGGAAAAGACCACTAGCCCCTGATGGGTTATAAGCATTTACTTGTCCGTTTGACTCGCGAGCAATAATATGCTCCCAAGTTGATGCTGGGACACCTGTCAATTCTGCCATACGAGCAGCCGCATAAGATCCCGTAGCACCAGCAGTATTTCCATTAGGAAGAACAACATTTGAAGAAGTGCTTGCTGTAGCTGGTTGCGAATAAGTAGTAGAAGCAGCAGGTGCGTTATATGTCACATCTTCATAAGTTACAGCTTCTTCTGTTGTAGTTTCTGTTGAAACTTCTGAATTTTTCTCTTCATCAAGTTCTAAAATTTGCCCAACTTTAATCAAGTCAGGATTTTCAATTCTATTGAGTTCAACAATTTTTTCAACTGATGTATTTTTTTCTTTAGCGATTTCTGATAAAGTATCACCTGATTTAACAGTATAAGATTCAGCACTTGCAATAGCTCCTGTTGCAAAAAAAGCAACTGCCGTAAAAAGTCCTGATAAAGTCCATTTCATTG
The DNA here is from genome assembly GCF_001812815.1 of Streptococcus sp. HMSC073A12. NCBI lineage: Bacteria > Bacillati > Bacillota > Bacilli > Lactobacillales > Streptococcaceae > Streptococcus > Streptococcus sp. HMSC073A12. The sequence goes on from NZ_KV810534.1 coordinate 695, forward strand.
ATTTTGTATTCATGTATATATCAATTTCTCCTTTTTTCGTATAATACTATATTACACATAAAATATTACTATAATCTTATAATTGTATTACAAAGATTACAGAAATATTGATTTTATACGCAAAAAACGCCCTTCAAGACGTTTTTTAGCTAACAATAATATAAGTTTTTTAACTTTTTAAGAAAGACAACATCAAACCTAAGGCAAACATAATAAAAATAGAAAAGGTATCTGCTTTTTTCCATCTCAACTGCCGATAACGACTTCTTCCTACACCACCTTGATAGCCTCTCGCTTCCATAGCAGTCGCCAAAGCATCCGCACGCTTAAAGCTAGAAGCAAATAACGGAATTAAAATAGGGATAATTGATTTTACTTTTTGAACAATATTTCCTTCACCAAAATCAACCCCACGCGCCCTTTGAGCATTCATAATCCGTGTCGTATCATCCATCAAAGTAGGAACGAAACGTAAACTCATTGATAACATCAACCCTATTTCATGAACGGGCACTTTTAATGCTGCTAAAGGCTGCAATAATGATTCAACTGCGTCTGCCAAACTAAGTGGCATTGTTGTTAAAGTTAATAGGGTAGAAAAAATAATAATCAAAAGAAAACGACTAAAAATGATACCCGCCTGAGCCAGACCTACTTCAGTAATTCTAATAAAGCCAAATTGAAATAAAGTCGTGCCACCAGATGTAAAAAATAGTTGGAATAAAGTGGTAAAAGCAATCAAAAAGACCATAGATCTTAATCCTTTAAGGAAAAAACCTAAAGGAATTTTGGAAAGTCCAACTAATAACATTGTAAAGACGAATAATAGTCCATTGGTTAAAATATTATTTGCCAAAAAAATAATTAAAATAAAGAAAAACATTGACAAAAGTTTGCTGCGAGGATCTAGTCGATGAATGATTGAATTTCCAGAAACATATCGCCCCAAAATCATACTATCCATGTAGTAACTCCTTAAATTCTTCTATGGTGATAGGTAAATACGGAAGAGTTAGCCCTCTATTTTTTAATTCTTGTGCAAATTTTGTAATTTTAGGAACTCCTAGTTGAATACTTTCCATAAATGCTACAGCTTGAAAAACTTGCCGAGGCTTTCCGCTTTTGACTAATCTTCCTTTTTCCATCACATAGACGGTGTCTGCAAAATTAGCGACATCATCCATCAAATGCGTTACCAAAACAATGGTCATTCCTGCTTCATGTAATCGCTTAAATAAACTCATCAACTCTTTTCGTCCAGCAGGATCTAAACCTGCCGTTGGCTCATCCAATACAAGAATATCTGGTTCCATAGCTAGAATACCAGCTATGGCTACTCGACGCATTTGTCCCCCAGACAGTTCAAATGGGCTACGTTCAAATAATTCTTCTGAAATTCCAACAAGAGTTAATTTTTCACGTGCTACACGTTCAGCGTCTTCCTTTGATACTCCAAAATTTTGTGGACCGAAAGCAACATCTTTTAAAACGCTCTCATCAAAAATCTGACTTTCAGCAAATTGAAAAACCAATCCTACCTTTTTACGTACTTGTTTAATATCTTTATTTACAGATGTGGAAGTAATTTTGACATCATCAATCACGACACTTCCTTCAGTTGGCACTAAAAGCCCATTCAGCAATTGTAAAATAGTTGATTTTCCACTACCTGTATGACCAACCAAAGCAGTATATGAGCCATCTTTTATTTCTAAATTGACTTCAAAAAGGGCAGGATTCTCAAAAGGAGTGCCTGCTTGATAAGTATAACTTACATTTTCTAAAGTGATTCCCATAAATAATCCTGCAATTTTTTTTCTGTTAAATAGCGCTCTGGCAATTGAAAGCCTGAGTCCAGCAAAGTTGCTTTTACTTGATTTGTAAAAGGTTCATCTAAACCTAAATCTTCTAAATCCACTCGTGAGAAAAGCTCACTTGGTGTACTAGTTGACTCTACTTGTCCTTCTTTCATCACCAAAACTCGGTCACTAAGAGCTACTTCATCCAAATCATGCGTGATAGAAATAACAGTCATACCATGTCGATCTTTAATTTTTTTAACTGTCTGAATCAACTCTAAACGCCCTTCTGGGTCCAACATACTAGTTGCTTCATCTAAAATAATGATGTCAGGACGCAAAGCAACCACACCAGCAATAGCCACGCGCTGCTTTTGTCCACCAGAAAGCCTTGCAGGTTCACGTTCTTTAAAATCTTGCATTCCAACAATGTCTAATGCTTCTTGAACTCTGTCAAACATCGTTTGGTAATCCATCCCTTGATTTTCCAAACCAAAGGCAACATCATCCTCAACAGTCGCCCCTACAAATTGATTATCTGGATTTTGAAAAACCATCCCAATATGCCGCCGTTTTTCCCAGATATTTTCAAAAGTTAATTTATCTCCATCAATGATAATCTCGCCACTTTCTGCTTCCAACAAGCCATCTATTAAACGAATCGTCGTAGACTTGCCACTGCCATTATGCCCCACAATAGACAGCCACTCTCCTTGTTTCACGTGAAACGTCACATCTTTAAGGATATAACTATCTACATGATTATCGTATTTATACTTTAAATGCTGAACTTCAATGATATTTTTCATATTATCTAAATGTGTCTTTAAAGAGATAAGCACTTCCTTTGAGGTAATCATAACCTGAATAAATCGTAAAAATCAATGCAATATATAGCAAAACTTGTCCTAGCAGTGTCCAGTGCAATAACAGAAAAATAATGGAAAACATCTGCGTAAATGTTTTTATTTTCCCAGGCATCGCTGCTGCTAAAACTGTTCCTCCAGTTTCAACCAACAATAGCCGCAAACCTGTCACAGCTAACTCTCGACAAATGATAACCGCAACCACCCAAGCAGGTGCCATATTCATTTCAATCAACATAATAAAAGCTGACATGACCAATAACTTATCTGCCATCGGATCAGCAAATTTCCCAAAATTTGTTACAACCTTCCATTTACGAGCCAAATATCCATCCAAATAATCTGTAATGCTGGCTACTGCAAAAATAATCGCTGCAAAGACATGTATTCCAACAGAGTGGCCCAAGGATAGTACTAAAATAAAAATTGGAATTAAAGCAATCCGCAAAAGAGTTAAAGCATTGGGAATATTTTCTTTTTTCATTTTCTTTTCCTTAACTATTTATTATAAGTGTAATTGTACCTGTCAAACTTGTCAAGCCTGACGTATCAATCTGTTGATTATCAATTGTAATGGTCACACCTTGAACCACACCAAGAGTAATTGTTGAAGCAGTCCCTGGAGAGATTGTAGTTGACACACTTTGATTCTCAGGACTTAATGTTGCACCACCTTCTAAGTCTGTACCTGTAACACTTACCCAACTAGTTGTATCACTAACAGATAGTTTTAAATTGACAGGGCCAGTTGCACCTGTCAAGGTTGCTGTCAAGTTGTTACCATTTCCTGATACAATCAAATTTGTCTTTGAACTGCTAGAAGATTCACTAGAAGTTGCCTCACTAGTCGAACTAGAAGAAGTGGTTGTCTGTTTGTTTACAACACTATAACTTGATGAAGGAGTGGTTGCTAATGAGTTATGGTGAACGTATGTCCAAACATAATAACTAACAAAAGATAAAATAGCTAATGCAAGAATCGTCAGATAAAATAATGGTAAAAAAGAAGTTCGTTGTTTTTTTGTTCTTCGACTTCTAAAATTCTCTTCCTCATCAACATCCACTTCATCATAAGTAATCATGCTTCCTTCTTCATAAGCATCAAGAATAATTCGCTCATCTAAATCAACAGCCCAAGCATATTTTCTTAGAAAAGAACGAGCATAGAAGGGACTGGGAAGACGATCAAAATCATCAGCTTCCATAGCTTCCAGTAGCTCTAACTGAATATCTGTTTTCTTTTGTAAATCTTCCAAGCTCATTCCTTGATTAATACGAGCTAACCTCAGGACTTCACCGATTGTTTTCTTTCTCATACACACTAGCCTTCTTTCTATTAAACACTATTTTACCAAATTTCACCAAAACATGAAATCATTTTGGAAAAATAGTAAAATCAATCATTTCACAAGAATCAATAAAATGATGTCCTATCTCAATCACATCAACTAAACTGATTGTCTGTAATATTTTTGGTAAATCAAATAGATTATCCCCTTCTGAAAAGGTTTCGTATTGAGTGGCAATATATTCTAATGAATTCAGTCCATGTAAAAAATTGCCAAACATTTCACTTTTTATAATATCAAGATGCTCTTCTGTTACATCAGGGTCTTTTTCAAAACCACGAATCGCAGAACGAAATTGGTGAGACAGAGCAACTGGCTCACTAGTATCCATTGTTAATATCACAAAGTGAAAATCTTTTTCTACTTCAACTTCTAACGATAATGAGTTGTCTATTTTTCCAGCCTCATAAAGCGTTTGAAATCTTTTAGATGTCCAACCAAACATCATTGCAAATAGCAGTTTTAAAGCAGTCTTATAACGAAATAAATCGGTTCCCACTAACGATTGACTCCCACGTAATCCGATTGCAAGTTTAGAACTTGCCACTTCCATTCGAACACTCCCCGTAGAAATAACAGGATTTAACGCAAGGGGAAAACGTCTAATCAAACTTTCTTCATCAATTCCCTTCAAAGATTCGTGTTGTTCCTGAATAACAGCAATGGTCTTTTCTAAGTCAAAATTACCAATCAGCAGTAAACTCATATTAGATGGATGGTAAAAGGTTTCAAAGTTTTCATCCAAATCCTCAACGGTTATTTCTGCAATTGATTCAACGCTTCCTGCAATATCTTCTGCCAATGGAGTGTCTGGATAAAGATTTGCTAAAGTGTGAAAAAACAGGCAATAATCTGGATTGTCTTTGTACATATCAATTTCTTGCTGAATAATTCCCTGTTCACGTTGAACGGATTCTTCTGTAAAGTAAGCATTTTCTAGTAAACTTTGCAACAATCTAACATTTTCTAAAACATTGTCCGTCGCCGAAAAAAGATAACTGGTCTTAGTAAAACTTGTAAAGGCATTGCTCTCAGCGCCTAATTCAACAAACTGCTGTAAAAGATCTTGACCATTTTCATCCTCAAATAATTTATGTTCTAGAAAATGTGCAACTCCTGCAGGGTATTGAACAGCTTGATTAGAACCACGTGGAATAAAATAAGTATCAATTGAGCCAAAATTTGCTGTCATAATCCCATAAGTTTCATTGAAATCTCGTTTTGGTAAAAGAAAAACTCTTAGACCATTTCGTAAAGTAGTCTGATAGACTGCTTCTCCAACTGCTGGATAATCCTTCCTCTCCATTTTTAAAGTTTGCATTATTTTCCTTCCATAAAATAAATCGCTTGTAGCCTGAGTTGTGTTGCAGCGACAATGATATCTTCTCGGCTGACTGCTTCTAAAGCATTTAGCCAAACAGAAATTGGCATAAATGTTTTCCGCAAAACAGATGCCATATAAGCTTGTTCTATCAACGTATTTTGCCTATCTAAAGAAAGGAGCATCGCATTTCGTAGCATTTTTTTGGTCTGATTTAACGCCTCATCAGTAAAATGTCCTTTTTTAAAATCTGCAATTTGTCGATAAATTAAACTCACTGTTTTTGTTCGATTTTTCCTATCAATTCCAGCATAAATACGCATCATACCCGAAAAAATATCAATACTACTTGAAATTGTATAAGCTAGACCCTCTTTTTCCCGAACATTAACAAATAATTTTGAATGAGCAAAGCCACCTAAAAGTCCGTTTAATACAATAAGAGGGATATGAGTCTTATCACCATATTGAGTAGAAAAATGATATCCTAATTCAACAATAGATTGATGAGCATCTTTTCGCTCCAATGATTCTTTTAAAATATTCGAAAATTCTTGATGATAATGCAATTGTAAACTAAGTTGACGAGGATGTAAACCAAAGGTTTTCATATATTCACAGACTTCAATCTCATTAAAATCACCCATAAAAAAGATATCAATTTTATCATTTTGAAGCATTTTTTGAAAAATAGCAAAACTACTTTCTGGTGTTTCCTTGTCAACTAAGTCTGGCGTAGCTAAACGAGGAGTTTGCATTTCCTTTTCTGTATAAAATAATTTATTCAGCTCTTGATGTGCGTGATAAAAATGATCTTCAATTTCAGCTTTTAAATCATTGAGTACATTCGTTTTTTCAATTTCAAAAACAGCCTGATTAAAAGCTCCTTCATTCGCTAAAGGTTTTAACAAGCTATCTTTTAAAAAATCAAGTATCTCTCCTGTTAGTGTATTTTTTCGACTTAAAAATGCATCGCTAACAAAAGAGATATTTAAATCCACGTAATGTATTAGTCCTCTGCGTGATAATCCCGTTGAAAAGTTGGCACCATAAAGAGTTGCTAATCGTTCACGAAAAATCTGCGAAGTTGGATAGATTTCATTAGCTGTTTCAAGCATACTTGCAACCAGCACGCGCCCCGCTATCGTATCCGTAGACATCGGAGCTGAAAACCTCATTTTTATTCGATTCGTTTTAAATTTTTTTGATGTTATAAAATGGAGATCTACTCCAGAAACCAGCTCCATAGTGTCCCTCATGTTCTTTTAATATTGACTTCTATTATATCACGAAACGACTCCTAATTTCTCCTTCAAGCTTTATTCTTTCAACTTAAAACGTTTTCTTAATGGTGTGCTTGTGATAATTCTAATATCATCTTTTCATCTAATTATGATATAATGACAAAGATCGAGGTGAATTATGGAATATAAATTATTTGATGACTACATCACTCTACAAGCATTATTAAAAGAAGTCGGAATCATTCAAAGTGGTGGTGCTATTAAAAGCTTTCTTCAAGAAAATCAAGTTTATTTTAATGGAGAGCTCGAAACTCGCCGCGGAAAGAAAATTCGCATTGGCGATACCATTACTCTTCCAAATCAAAAATTAGAAATACTGCTGACTGCACCAAATGAAAAGGACAGGGGGGAGCATGAAAAAGAACTTTTAGAAAAAAGACGAGTTGCCACCCTTGTAAAAGAAATGAACAAAAATATCAAAAAAAGTAAATCAACAACAGTAAATAAAAAAGCCAATAAATCTAATAAAAAAGCTCCTATCCGCTTCCCAGGTATTTAATATGTGGTTAAAAAACTTACAAATTCAACATTTTCGTAATTATGAAGCAACTGAAATAGATTTTCATTCTGGTCTCAATATTTTTCTAGGCCAAAATGCTCAAGGAAAAACAAATATCTTGGAAGCTATCTATTTTCTTGCATTGACACGAAGTCATCGAACTCGTTCAGACAAAGATTTAATTTATTTCTCCAAAGATACCCTGAAAATATCTGGACAACTTGTTAAGCAAACTGGAAATATTTCTTTGGAAATTGACTTGACACCTAAAGGAAGAATTACAAAAGTTAATCATCTAAAACAAAGCAAACTATCTGATTATGTTGGAAATATGAATGTTGTTTTATTTGCTCCAGAAGATTTACAGTTGATTAAAGGAGCTCCAGCCCTTAGACGAAAATTTATTGATATAGAATTGGGGCAAATTAAACCAATCTATTTATCTGATTTATCACATTACCACCATGTCTTAAAACAAAGAAATACTTATTTAAAAACAGCAAAAACAATGGATGAGACTTTTTTAGCAGTTTTAGATGATCAACTAGTAGAGTTTGGTTGTCGTGTTATGCAGCATAGGATAGAATTTCTCAAAAAATTAGAGCACTTTGGTCAACAAAAACATTTGGAACTCTCAAGTCATTTAGAAAACGTAACCATTAAGTACTGCTCTTCTGTTCCACTTTCAGATTCCAATAATTTAAAAGAATCTTTCCAAATTGCATTAAAGCAAAGCCGTAGTAGAGATTTATTTAAAAAAAATACTGGAGTTGGTCCCCATCGAGATGATATTGCTTTTTATATCAATGACATGAATGCCAATTTTGGTAGTCAAGGACAACATCGAAGCGTGGTTTTATCTCTCAAACTGGCAGAAATTGAGCTCATGGAAACTGTTACTAAAGAAAAACCAATTCTTCTACTTGACGATGTTATGAGTGAACTTGACAATAGTCGTCAACTTAATTTACTTGAAACTATTTCTCAAAATATCCAAACATTTATGACAACAACAACTCTAGAACATCTACAAAACATGCCTTCTAATATTAAAATTTTCTCAATTCATGAAGGACATCTAACTGAAGACAAGGTGTAAACTAGATATTAACACGTTTTACACGTTTGTAAAGTGTGTTAATTATAAAAGCTCTGCATTATCTGCTGCAGAGCTTTTATAATAGATCTTATTGTACAGAATAGTTTGGAGCTTCATTCGTAATTTGAACATCATGAGGGTGGCTTTCTTTCAAACCAGCTCCACTCATTTCAATAAATTGAGCTTTGTCATGTAGCTCTTGGAGATTGGCTGCTCCACAATATCCCATACCAGAACGAACTCCTCCAATCATTTGGAAAACGATATCTGCTGCTGCACCTTTATAAGCTACACGACCTTCAATTCCTTCCGGTACCAATTTATTTGCTTCATTAACAGAACCTTGGAAATAACGATCGCTTGACCCTTTCTTCATAGCTGCAATCGAACCCATTCCGCGATAAGTTTTAAACTTACGACCCTGGAAAATTTCCGTTTCACCTGGCGCCTCATCTGTACCAGCAAACATTGAACCGAGCATGACCGCATTACCTCCCGCAGCCAGTGCCTTCACAATATCTCCTGAATACTGAATACCTCCGTCTGCAATAATTGTTTTCCCGTATTCACGCGCAACTTGTGCAGCATCATAAATTGCCGTCACTTGAGGTACACCAACTCCAGCAATGACTCGAGTGGTACAAATTGAACCTGGACCGATTCCGACTTTCACAACATCAACTCCAGCATCGTATAACGCACGTGCACCTTCTGCAGTAGCAATATTTCCTGCAATCAACGTTCGTTCTGGAAAATGTTCACGAATCTCAGCAATCTTCCGAAGTACTCCCGCTGAATGTCCATGTGCTGTATCAATGACAATAGCATCTGCACCTGCTTCAAATAAAGCTTCTGCACGCTCAAATGTATCAGAAGTAACTCCTACTGCACCAGCAACCAAAAGACGACCATATTCATCTTTAGCTGCATTTGGAAATTCAATTACTTTTTCAATATCTTTAATTGTAATCAGACCAGATAAACGACCGTAGTCATCAACCAATGGCAATTTTTCAATACGATGCTCATGAAGTATCCGCTCTGCCGTTTCAAGGTCTGTCCCAACAGGAGCAGTTATTAGATTTTTACTCGTCATATGCGCTGAGATAGGTTGATTATAATCCGTAATAAATCGCATATCACGATTTGTAATAATCCCAACTAATTTGCGATTTTCAAGCGTTTCAACAACAGGAACACCACTGATACGATAACGTTCCATCAATTCTTCTGCATCTGATACCGTATGAGTTGGAGTCAAGAAGAATGGATCAATGATAACTCCATTTTCTGATCGTTTAACTTTCCGAATTTCATCCGCTTGTTGCTCAATAGACATATTTTTGTGAATAACACCAAGACCTCCAGCACGAGCAATAGCAATGGCCATTTTACTTTCTGTAACAGTATCCATTGCTGCGGTGATAATTGGAATATTGAGTGTCAAATTTTCAGCCAATTTTGTTTGTAAATTCGCATCATTTGGCAAAACATGACTCTCTGCAGGAATGAGTAATACATCATCAAAAGTAAAACCTTTTTTCAAAAATTTAGTGTCCCAGTTAGACATCCACAAATTCCTCTTTTCTTTATTGATTGAGCACAGCTCGTATTTATTGTTAATATGATACCATTCTATCTGTATTTGTCAATCACTATTATCTAAAAAACCATCACTTTTAGTGACAGTCTTTCTTAATTTATTTGAAATAATTAATTCCCATAGCAGATTTTACATCAGAAAGAGTCTGACTAGCTACTTGACGTGCTTTTTCGCTACATTTTTGTAGCATAGTGTAGACTGCTCCCATATCTTTTGAAAATTCAACACGACGTTCACGAATAGGACCTAATTCGCGCTCTAAAATTTCTAATAAATAGCGTTTTGTTTTCACATCTCCCAGTCCACCTCGTTGATAGTGTTCCTTCATTGCTGTAATTTCTTGCGCATCTTCTGGACGACCAAACACATCTAAATAATGGAAAACCATATTGCCTTCTATTTTACCAGGATCTTCAATCTTGATATGGTCAGGATCAGTATACATGCTCATCACTTTCTTTTGTAAAGTATCCATATCATCAGATAAATAGATGCCATTATTTAAAGATTTAGACATTTTTGCATTCCCGTCAAGCCCAGGCAAACGTCCTGCTGCTTCATTTTGAGGATAAATGCCCTCAGGCTCTACCAAGACATCACAATTATAAGTATGGTTAAAAGAACGTACAATTTCACGAGTTTGTTCAATCATTGGTTTCTGATCATTTCCTACTGGAACATAATTCGCTTTAAAAGCAGTAATATCTGCTGCTTGTGCAATTGGATAAACTAAAAAACCAGTTGGAATACTTTCACCGAATCCTTTTTGGGAAATTTCTGACTTGACAGTTGGGTTACGTTCCAAACGCGCTAATGACACCAAATTCATATAATACATTGACAACTCTGACAACTCAGGAATTTGACTTTGAATAAAAATAGTTGTCTTTTCAGGATCTAAGCCAGCAGCTAAATAGTCTAATGCTACATTTCCAATTGACTCTACAATTGTATTAGGATCCTTAGCATGATCTGTCAAGGCTTGCTGATCAGCTAAAAATACAAATAATTCATATTTTCCTTCATCTTGTAATAAAACACGATTTCGCAAACTTCCTACATAATGACCAATATGTAATTTTCCTGTTGGACGATCTCCTGTTAAAATAATAGGTTTTGACATCACATTCTCCTTGAATTTTCTTGATAATATTATACCATTTTCAAGAAAAATGTGTAGAAACTATTTCTACACTTCTTAAAATTATTTGACAATTGAATTACCAGCTTTCACACGCCATTTATAATCAGATAATATAATATCTTTCAAAGAATAAGTTGCTTGCCAATTTAAAAATTCTTTTGCTTTAGAGGCATTTGCTAACACACTTGCTGGATCACCAGAACGACGTGCCACAATTTCATGAGGAATTTTTTGCTGTAAAATTTGCTCTGCAGTATTGTAAATTTCCTTGACAGTATAACCTTGTTCTGTTCCTAAATTGAAAATCTGTGAAGTTGACGAATCTGTAAATAAATAGTCAAATCCCTTTACATGTAACTGCGCTAAATCTAAAACATGAATATAATCACGAATGCATGAGCCATCTCGCGTTTCATAATCATCGCCATAAATTTTTAAAGCATCATTTTGTCCAAGAGCCGTTTTATTAATATTAGGGATAATATGTGTCGGATTTTTAACCCTCAAACCATTTGAAGCATCCATAGCAGCACCAGCAACATTAAAATAACGAAAAATGACATATTTCCAACCATAACGGTTGGCCATCCAATAAATCATGCGTTCTCCCATCAGTTTTGTCTCTGCATAAGGATTTACTGGATTTAATAGCGTATCTTCATTTGCAGGTTTATCCATACAATTATTGCCATAAACTGAAGCTGTAGAAGAAAATATAATTTTATCAATTCCTACTGCTGATAATACTTTTAACACCTGATTCATACCAGCTACATTTGCTGAAAAATATTTACTTGGATCTTCGATACTTTCACTAACGACTATTTCACCCGCACAATGTAGCACAGCATCAATTTTATAAGATTGTAAATAAGCTTTTAATTCAGACTCATCATAAACATCCAGTTCTTTAAAGTGTGCTCTTACATCCACCGCTTCCTTAACACCTGATGCTAGATTATCCAAAACATGTACATCATAACCAGCATCTAAAAGCACCTTCACAGTATGAGAGCCAATATATCCGGCTCCTCCTGTCACTAAAATTGATTTCATTTTTTCTCCTCCTTATCTTTTTACATCGATACAAGAGTATCTTTTAGTAAGTATTGGTATGTTTCAACCAAACTTTCAATCCTATCTCCAATAAGAATCCCATCAAATCCAATAGTTAAAATCTGTTCAATATCTTCACGGTTTACACCACCACCAAAAATCAACTGATATGTAAACCCAAACTTTACACTTAAATTGTCCAAATAATCTTTTAAATCTTGAAAACTTTCTTCAACTTCTGTAAAGGAATAATCTTTTTTTCCTTTTAATGTTGCACTCAATATTTCGTAAGCTACAATAATATGTTTATCATGAAGATCTAGATCATCTAAATATGTTGCGCATTCAAAAATAGGATTTTCATGATTTCCTACACAAATAATAGGAATAATATCTTTCTGTAAAGCATTGTCAATCTTTGAGCGAATCATTCTTGTTGTTTCATTTAAATACTTTTGCCTTTCTAAATGACCTACAAAAGCATAATTTATATTGTAATGTTTTAAATGTTGAGGCGATAAATCACCTACATTTCTTCCTTTAATTGACAAATTTTGAACTGCAATGTCAAAATGATATACATTATAATCCGGTATGATAGGAGCAATGATCAATTGATGTTGTTTGCTCATTGGTTGATTGAACTTCTCTAACAATTCTAATTGTTGCTTGATTGACATCTGATTTTTAAAATTAAAAACAACTAACACTTTACACCCCCCTTTACACTATTTACAACTATTTTAAAAAATAATCTTCTATTGTCTGTTTATAAAATTTAAATTGAGGATTTTTCACAACATTATGAAAAGATAGTGTTTTTCTTTTCTTTAAACCACAAAATTCCATGGTCTTATGGAATGAAATCAAAACATCATCTACATTTTTTCCATCAAAAAATGCAGCCGGATTATTAAAAACTTCTTCTGGTGCATTCCAAGTTGTGGATAAGATATATTCTTTATTTTTCATTAAACCACCTTGTCCATAAGTATCTGCAAATGAATAAAATTGACCATATTCAAAGACTTCATCCATATATAATTTCAACTTCCCAGGTACATTAAACCAATAAATAGGAAATTGAAAAATAATCAAATCTGCCCACAAAAACTTATTTCTCTCGTCTATTACATTATAGTCCTCAACTGACGATAATTGCACATCATGATTGTGACGTAATTTATCCAACATAATATTATACAAACTAAAATTTAATTTTCCTTTACAAAACTCATGTTTTTGATAACCATTTACCAATAAAATTTTCATTTTCTCCTCCTAAAAATATTCTAAATTCATTATAAATTTTTGAAATTTCTCTTACTTATCAATATTCTAAAATGTCATATTTTATCCCTGAATCATTTGAAAAAAGTCAAATTTTCTAGTAAAATGAAACTAATTACAGAATTAGGAGAAAAATATTGCTTACAGTATCAGATGTATCACTACGCTTTAGTGATCGAAAATTATTTGATGATGTGAATATCAAATTTACAAAAGGAAATACTTATGGTTTAATTGGTGCTAATGGTGCAGGAAAATCAACGTTTTTAAAAATCCTAGCTGGAGATATCGAACCAACTACTGGAAATATTTCACTCGGACCAGACGAACGTCTCTCAGTCCTTCGGCAAAATCACTTTGATTATGAAGAAGAACGAGTGATTGATGTAGTTATCATGGGAAATGAGCATCTTTATAACATTATGAAAGAAAAAGATGCCATTTACATGAAACCTGATTTTTCTGATGAAGACGGTGTCCGAGCAGCTGAATTAGAAGCTGAATTTGCTGAGTTAGGTGGTTGGGAGGCCGAAAGTGAAGCCTCTCAACTCCTCCAGAACTTGAATATCCCAGAAAATCTCCACTATCAAAATATGAGCGAATTATCAAACGGAGATAAAGTGAAAGTTCTCCTTGCAAAAGCTCTATTTGGTAAACCAGATGTTCTATTACTAGACGAACCAACAAACGGTCTTGATATTCAATCCATCTCTTGGCTAGAAGATTTTTTGATTGATTTTGAAAACACCGTTATCGTTGTATCTCACGACCGTCACTTCCTCAATAAAGTATGTACACACATGGCTGATTTGGATTTCGGTAAAATCAAACTCTATGTTGGTAACTATGATTTCTGGAAAGAATCTAGTGAGTTAGCTGCTAAACTCTTAGCAGATCGTAATGCTAAAGCTGAAGAAAAAATCAAGCAACTGCAAGAATTTGTTGCTCGCTTCTCTGCTAATGCTTCAAAATCTAAGCAAGCAACTTCTCGTAAAAAAATGCTTGACAAAATTGAACTAGAAGAGATTGTCCCATCAAGCCGTAAATACCCATTTATTAATTTCAAAGCAGAACGCGAAATTGGAAATGACCTCTTGACAGTTGAGAATCTTTCTGTCAAGATTGACGGTGAAGTCATCCTTGACAATATCAGTTTTATCTTGCGTCCAGGAGACAAAACAGCCTTTATTGGACAAAATGATATCCAAACAACAGCATTAATCAGAGCTATCATGGGAGATATAGACTACGAAGGAACTGTCAAGTGGGGTGTTACAACTAGTCAATCTTATCTACCAAAAGACAACAGCAAAGATTTTGCCAGCGATGAATCTATTCTTGACTGGCTCCGTCAATTTGCAAGTAAAGAAGAAGATGACAACACCTTCCTTCGAGGCTTCCTAGGTCGTATGCTTTTCTCTGGCGATGAGGTTAACAAGTCTGTCAATGTCTTGTCAGGTGGTGAAAAGGTTCGTGTCATGCTTTCAAAACTTATGCTTCTCAAATCAAACGTTTTGGTACTAGATGATCCAACCAACCACTTAGACTTAGAATCTATTTCTAGCCTAAATGACGGTCTGAAAAACTTTAAAGAATCTATTATTTTTGCTAGCCACGATCATGAATTTATCCAGACACTTGCTAATCATATTATTGTTCTTTCTAAAAATGGTGTCATTGATCGTATTGACGAAACCTATGATGAATTTTTAGAAAATCAAGAAGTACAAGAAAAAGTCAATAGTCTTTGGAAAGATTAAACTTTTCAAAAAATAGGAGCTGATGAAAGATTCAGTTCCTTAAATTTTAGTATTTTACGATAGCTTATGAAAAAAATCAAAAAACTCTTCAAAAATTATTATTTGATAGCCTTTTTTATTCCATTTTTGATTCTGTTTATAACTTACCTTATAAATGGAATCTATTGGAAAAGTGACACTTCTCCGCTATTAGGAGACGGATTTCATCAATATGTTATTTTTGATGTCACTTTAAGGAATATTTTGCATGGTACAGATAACATCTTTTATACGTTTACAAGTGGACTCGGTTTGAACTTTTATGCCTTATCTAGCTATTATCTAGGGAGTTTTTTATCACCTTTAGTTTATTTTTTCAATCTAAAAAATATGCCAGATGAAGTATACTTATTTACTTTGATAAAGTTTGGTTTGATGGGATTAACTTGTTTCATCAGTATTAAAGGTATCTTTAAAAAAATTTCTCCTTATCTTATATTAATACTGTCAACTTCCTACGCTCTAATGAGTTTTGCAGTTAGTCAACTTGAAATAAAAACTTGGCTAGATGTCTTCATTATTATTCCATTTATTTTACTTGGTTTACATCAGTTGATTACTCAAAAAAGACGTGTTCTTTACTTTATAGCTTTGTCAATTCTTTTTATTCAAAATTATTATTTTGGGTATATGATGGCAGTCTTTCTTGTATTGTGGTTCTTTGTTCAAACTTCATGGAACTTTAAAATTAGGATTAAATCTTTCATAGACTTTACAGTTGTGTCAATTTTAGCTGGTATAACTAGCCTCATCATGATTCTGCCAACCTTTCTAGATTTAAAAACTCATGGTGAAAAATTAACAAAAGTGACAACCTTACTGACTGAAAAAAGCTGGTATTTAGATATTTTTGCCAAAAACTTTGTTGGATCTTTTGACACAACTAAATATGGCTCTATTCCAATGATTTATGTTGGGCTTATTCCATTATTACTAGCGATTCTCTTCTTCACTTTAAAGTCTATTAAGTTTCACGTGAAACTTTCCTATGTTATTTTAATTATATTCTTAGTAGCTAGTTTTTACTTACAGCCTTTGGATCTGCTCTGGCAAGGTATGCACGCGCCAAATATGTTCCTACATCGTTACTCTTGGACTTTTTCTACTGTCATTATTTTCTTAGCGGCTGAAAGCTTGGAGCGTCTAAAAGAAATTAAATTCACAAACATTCTAGCCAGTTTTTCTATCTTAGGACTTGGTTTTATTGCTACTTTTATTTTTAAGAAGCATTATAAATTTTTAGGTTCTGTTAATTTCATCTTAACATTAGAATTTTTAGTCGCTTATCTTTTAATTTCTTGGGCTTATGCAAAAAAATATATTTCTGTTAAAATATTTACTGTTTCTACTTTATTATTTGTTTGCTTCGAACTAAGTTTAAATAGTTTTTATCAAATGGAAGGAATTGCAAAAGAATGGGGCTTTGCAAGTAGAAATGCTTATGAACAAGATTTAACAGCTATTGATTTACTCGTCAACTACAGTAAAAAGAAAAATTCCAATTTCTTTAGAACTGAAAAATTAGCTATTCAAACCGGAAATGACAGTATGAAATACAATTATAATGGTATCTCTCAATTTTCTTCTGTTCGCAATATTGCAGCTAGTTCTATTCTTGATAAATTAGGTTTTAAATCATCTGGAACTAATTTAAACTTACGTTATCAAAACAATAGTATCCTTATGGATAGCTTATTGGGTGTAAAATATAATATTTTAACAAACAATCTTCAAAAATATGGTTTTACTTCCATTAAAACGAAAGATAATTTAACACTTTATGAAAATAAAAATGCTAATTCACTAGCATTTTTAACAAATTCAATTTATAGAGATGTAAAGTTTAATCACTTAACATTAGATAATCAAACTCGTTTTCTCAATCAGCTTTCTGGATTAAATTTAAAATACTATCACAGATTACCTCCTACAAGTAATCATAATGTTAAGCAAGTTGGAAATAGAATAGCTGCAGAAGTAGATAAAGAAAGTTATGACTCTTTTGCCAGCATCACTTACACTTTAGAAGTTCCAGCAAATAGTCAAGTTTATTTAACTCTGCCAAACTTAACTTTCTCAAATGATAACCAAAAATCAGTTGACATAACTGTAAATAACAATCAAAAAATGCATTATGGTACCAACAATGTCTTTCCATTTTTTAATCTTGGTTATTTTAAGCAAAAACAAATCATAACCGTTAAAATATCTTTCCCAGATAATTCAAAAGTTTCATTTGATAGTCCTGAATTTTATAAGCTTGACACCAGTCATTTTCAACAAGCGATAAACAAGATTCAACGACAAAAAGTATCTGTGACAACAAAACATAATACAATAACAGCACATTATCAAGCTCAACGAGATAGTTCTTTATTCTTCACAATTCCTTATGATAAAGGTTGGACTGCCACACAAAACGGAAAATCAATTAAAATTTCAAGAGCACAAAATGGCTTTATGAAAATTGATGTCAAAAAAGGTGCAGGAAAAATAAAACTGACATTTATCCCAAATGGTCTTAAAGAAGGTAGTACAGAATTTTTATCTGGAATCGCGTTATTTATAATTTACAATAAGATACGTAAGAAAAAATCGTTATAATTGAAAAACTAAACTGCACAAGAAAACAGTTTGGTTTTTATTATATTTTTACAATGTAAAAAAAGCATTCCTAAAGAATGCTTAGTAGCTCCGGCAGTAGGACTCGAACCTACGACATCATGATTAACAGTCATGCGCTACTACCAACTGAGCTATGCCGGATGATATAGTCCGTACGGGATTCGAACCCGTGTTACCGCCGTGAAAAGGCGGTGTCTTAACCCCTTGACCAACGGACCATATCTGTTCTTTCACAGAACATATACTATTATACCAGTTTGGAGAACTTTGTCAATAGTTTTTATTTAAAAATTTAACTATATTTGCTATTTCATTATCTATTCTATTTATCCTTTTAATTCCTCTAAAATAGCTTTTAATTTTCCAATTTTCATTCGAGTAATCGGACAACGATGATCTTCATAAAAAATTATTTCTCGCATTTTTTTGTCATAACCTTTGATGTTTCCAATATTGACTAGGTAGGATTTATGAGGTGAAAAGAAACGTCTTGTTTCTTTATCTTTTTCTTGAATATCTGCAATAGTGCCATAGAATTCTTTAAAAAAGTTTTTACCGACAATTCTTAATTTATGAGAAGAGCCTGTCGTTTCAATATATAAAATGTCATTAAAAGGCATTCTAACCTCTCCGCCACGAAAGTTATATTCAAAATAATCCACCATATCTTTATTTTCAATCAATGTCGCTTTTGTATACTCAATGCTGTCTTTTATATGTTTTTTAAAAGCAACATCACTCAAATTTTTGTCAACAAAATCCAGTGCAGATACCTTATATTTGAAGGTCATAGTGGCAAATTCTGATTTCGTTGTAACAAAAACAATAATGGCATACGGATTGTGATGACGTATAAATTTTGCTATTTCTAAACCTTTTGTTTCCTCTCCTTTGATATCAATATCTAAAAAATATAATTGATTTACTTCATCGTTTTCAATATATTCTTTAAATTCCCTTACTTTTCCAGTTACTTTAACTTTTATCGTAATTCCCATTTCTTTTGCAATCTCTGCCAAAGTTGTTTCCATTCTTACTTGATGTGTAATTTCATCTTCTAATACTAATACTTTCATTATAAACCTTCTTTCCTTACTCTTATTACTTGTGTAAAATATTCATCCTCAATTTTAGTATCGAGGATAATTCCTTCATAGTTGTTAATAATTTCTTTGATATTGCTTAAGCCTAAACCGCGTCCTTCACCCTTTGTTGAAAAATCAGTTTGGTAAATCTCTTCTAAATCTAGCGGTCGTTTCTTACGTGAATTTTGAATAACTAAGATTGTTTCTGTATCTAAATCCACCAAAGAAACATTCATCGTTTTTTGATAACTTTCTGCTGCTCCTTCTATGGCATTATTCAAAAGGACGCTTGTCATTCTAACCAAATCTAACAATTTAATCGGCAAGGGTTTGACAAAATCTTTTACTTCAAATGTTAATTCTATATTATAGTCACGCGTCTTAAATAAGGTTTGTGTCATAACACTTCTAAGTGCTGAATCTCCAACATTATTTAAATCAAAATACGTATATTTATCTGAACGAAGTTGTAAATTAGCATTTACTAGCACTTCCTGATAAATTCGCTCTACTTCTTTTATATCACCTGTATGAATGGCTGATTGGAAGCTTGCCAACATTCCTCCATAATCATGACGAAAACCTCGAATTTCATTATACAGACTCACTATTTCATCTGTATATTTTTGTAATTGTAGTTGTTCTCGTTCTTTTTGTTTAATTTGTTCTTCTTTTTCATACTTTTCACGAATAGATTGTAAGTAGAATAAAGTTGACATAAACATTAAAAAGCAAATTGTAGCAATCATACTAGAAAAACTATTTAAATTTTTCATATTACTAAGCCAATGCGATAAATTTAATAAAAAATGAATAAATAAGAGATAAAAGTTTAACTGCAAAATATTCTCTTTGAAATCCGCCTTTTTAAAATATTTAAAATTAAACTTAAAATAATCAATTGCTTTTAAAATAAAAATTAAAGAAATAATATTGATAAAAATATAGAACAATCCCCAGTATCTATCAACAAACTTATCACCTGTAACAGAAGAAATAATGACTGAAAAGAAGGTTTCAGAACTTGACACAACTAAAGATAAAAATAGTGCTAAAAATACAGAAAGATGTCTTCTAACTTTTTTTACTTTAAAAAAATATAAATAAAAAAATAATGGTTGAATAAAAAACATCATATATCTAATGGAATAATGTATTAAAGTAGTTAAATCAGTTGAAAATACAATTCCTAAACACAACAAAGTAAAGTGAATATTCACTTTATTCACTCTACTTATTTTCTTATAGCAATATACAACAGAAACAGCTTCTATAATTGAGAAAATAATCCAATGTACAAATTCTATTTTCACAATATTATTCTCCTAAATAATTATTTACCAAAAAGTTTTGAAAAATCAAATCCCATTCTGATTCGACTATCCCCACCAATGATTTTATCTAACTGCTCATCATTCAGTTCTTTAAATTCTACAACTTCCTTTTTTACTACCTCTTTTTTAGCAAACAACTTTTTCATAATTTCTCCTTAATGTTTATTTTTTGTAAGAAATCTTACAAGGTAATTATACAAAATCTTCATAAATAAATTTAAAAAAACTCTAAACGATACATTTTTACATCTCAAAAGACCTCTTTATCCAGTTATAGAAAAAGGCACGCTTTCCCGTGCCCTTTTCTTATATGATCCCAGCAGGATTCGAACCTGCGACCGTTCGCTTAGAAGGCGAATGCTCTATCCAGCTGAGCTATGAGACCAATGCTCTACCATTTTAACAAAAAAAGCCTATGACGTCAAGATTACTTATGATAGGGACTTCCTTGTTGAATCATAAACGATCGATAAATTTGTTCTACTAAAACTAATCTCATTAACTGATGAGGAAGTGTCAATTTTCCAAAACTCATCAGCAAATTAGCTCTTTTTTTGACAGCAGTAGACAAACCAAGACTCCCACCAATTACAAAAGTAATATCCGAAAATCCACGAACAGTCACATCACTTAATCTCTTACTGAATTCTTCTGATGGAAATTGTTGCCCTTCAATAGCTAAAACAATCACAAATTCTTTATCATTCATTTTCGATAAGATACGATTTCCTTCTTTATCAATAATTTGTTGATTTTCTAAGTGACTTGCCTTATCAGGTATTTTTTCATCTGGAAGTTCAATCATCTCAAATTTAGTAAAGCGCCCTAAACGTTTTACATACTCTGCTATTCCATCTTTAAGGTATTTTTCTTTTAATTTTCCAACAGTTACAAGTTTTATTTTCATATTTCTATTCTACCATATCCACAATTATTTCACACCTTATTCACAGGATAAAAAATTAAATTGCCTTATAAATGACTTAGAAAATCACAGATTTTAAAAGTTATCCACAATTTGTGGAAAAGATAAAACATTTAAGCTATAATTAAGTTAAATTCTTTATACTTTCAGTAATTGAAATAACTAGGAGGAAGATATGAAAAACTCTTCAAATTTCACAAAAAAATTGTTATTGCTTTTCATGGTCTTAGCTATAGGTTTTATCGGTGGTTTACTTGGAAACTTAACTTCATCTAAATTATCAACAAATAGCTCTACAACGACTAAAGTTAATCAAGTTACTACTGCTTATAAAAATACAAATTCCACAACACAAGCTGTGAGTAAAGTGAAAGATGCTGTGGTATCCGTTATTACCTATGCTAATAATAATTCACAAAACAGCGTGTTTGGAAATGATGATTCAAATAATAACAATGATAATTCTCAACAAGTAGCTAGCGAAGGATCTGGGGTTATTTATAAAAAAGATGGAAAATACGCTTACTTAGTAACCAATACTCACGTTATCAGTGGTGCTAAAAAAGTTGACATTCGTTTAGCAGATGGTAATAAAGTTCCTGGAGAAATTGTAGGGTCAGATACTTATTCTGATATCTCCGTTGTTCGAATTAGTGCTGATAAAGTAAAATCAGTTGCTGAATTTGGAGATTCTAGTAAATTGACGGTTGGTGAGACAGCTATTGCGATTGGAAGTCCGCTCGGATCAAATTACGCTAACACTGTGACGCAAGGAATTATTTCTAGTTTAAATCGTAATGTTTCTTTAAAATCTGAAGACGGACAAACGATTTCAACACAAGCTATTCAAACAGACACAGCTATTAACCCAGGGAACTCTGGTGGACCACTTGTGAATATCCAAGGACAAGTAATTGGTATTACTTCAAGTAAAATAGCTAGCAACGGCGGAACTTCGGTTGAAGGATTAGGATTTGCTATTCCATCTAATGATGTTATAAACATTATTAACCAGTTAGAAGCAAATGGAACTGTTACACGACCAGCTCTAGGAATCCAAATGATTGACATCACTAATCTGTCTAGTTCAGATCTATCACGCTTAAAACTTCCATCAAAAATAACTAGTGGAGTTGTCGTACGTTCAGCTCAATCTGGAATGCCAGCTGAAGGAAAACTTCAAAAATATGATGTGATTACAAAAGTAGATGATAAAGAAATTTTTTCAACAAGTGATTTACAATCCGCTTTATACAAACATTCAATTGGTGACAACATAAAAATCACTTTCTATCGTGATGGAAAAGAAACTACTACTACCATTAAGCTTACAAAATCTACAAAAGATTTAGATTCAAATAATTGACACTTTATTAACACATCTTTACAGAATTGTAAAGGTGTGTTATTCTATATAAACATGGAAAAATATCAATATATCACACTTAATGACATCCAAACAAATCCTTATCAACCAAGAAAAGAATTTTCAGAAGAAAAAATTGCTGAACTTGCTAGTTCTATAAAAGAACATGGGATTATTCAGCCCATCATTGTACGAAAATCTCCGATAATTGGTTATGAATTGCTAGCTGGTGAAAGGCGTTTTAGAGCTGCTAAATTAGCAGGCTTAACAAATATACCAGCTATTATAAAAGAAGTAACAGATGATGAAATGATGAAGCAAGCCATCATTGAAAATTTACAACGAGAAGATTTAAATCCTATAGAAGAAGCACAATCTTATCAATATTTGATTGACAAAGGGTTGACACATAAAGAAATCGCTCTAACTATGGGAAAATCACGTCCTTATATTACAAATTCCGTCCGGTTATTAAATTTACCTCTCAATATTATCGAAGCGATAAAAGAAGGAAATATTTCTCAGGGACACGCTCGTCTGCTCATTAATCTCTCAGAAAAAGAGCAAAATCAGTGGTTTGATAAAATCTTATCTCAAAGCTTTTCAGTTCGACAGCTAGAAAAACAATTACATTCCCAACAGACAAAAACTGTAACAAAAAATAAACATCATCTCTTCCTCAAAGAGGAAGAAAAAAGATTAAAAAAGATATTTGGTACAGAGATTTCTCTTCAATTTTCTAAACAATCTCAATCAGGGAAAATTTGTATTCATTTTTCAAACCTAGAAGAATATCAAAGAATTATTGACAGCTTTAAATAAGGCTGTTATTTTTATTCTTTCAAGTCACAGAGTTATCCACTCTTATTTTATAAGAAAAACTTAATAAATCACAGAAAAACTCCTTTATTCACAATCTGTGGAAAACTTTAAAGAACAATGTGAATTTATTTCTACAGATTGTGGAAAACTTTTACGTTTTATGTTAAAATAACTTCTATGGATAATTAAATATAACGAAGAATTTATTAGCAAGGAAGGAGGTTTTTTATGTCACAAGAAGCTAATTTTTGGGCGCGTGTTTTAGAATTGGCTCAAAAACAAATCAAAAAAAATACATATGATTATTTTGTTTCAGGAGCTCGGTTAATGAAAGTTGAAAATTTTCAAGCTACTGTACTTCTTGACAGTCCTGTCAAACAATTATTTTGGGATCAAAATTTAGCAGATGTCATCATTACTGCAGGTTTTGAAATTTATAATGACCAAATTACTGTACACTATATCTTTCAAGAGGAAAATGATGAAGTTACTCAATCAACAAATACAAATCATTCAGTAGTTAAACCAAGTCTTCCTCCTATTGAAACTGGGTTAAAAGCAAAATATACATTTGATAATTTTGTTCAAGGCGATGGAAATGTTTGGGCTCTATCGGCGGCACTCGCTGTTTCTGAAAATTTAGCAACAACTTATAATCCATTGTTTATCTATGGTGGACCAGGATTAGGAAAAACCCATTTACTAAATGCAATTGGAAATCAAATTTTAGAAAATATTCCTGATGCTAGAGTGAAATACATTCCTGCTGAGACTTTTATCAACGACTTTTTAGAACATCTTCGATTAGGAGAAATGGAAAGTTTTAAGAGAACTTATCGCAGCCTTGATCTCTTATTGATTGATGACATTCAATCTTTAGGAGGAAAAAAAGTTTCTACTCAAGAAGAATTTTTCAATACCTTTAATGCTTTGCACGGAGATAATAAACAAATTGTTTTAACAAGCGACCGAAGTCCTGATCATCTGGATAATCTTGAAGAACGTTTAGTCACGCGCTTCAAATGGGGATTAACTCAAAACATTACTCCACCTGATTTTGAAACAAGAATCGCTATTTTACGCAATAAGATAGAAGGTTTAGATTACATTTTTCCAAATGATACTTTGGAATACTTAGCAGGTCAATTTGATTCAAATGTGCGAGATTTAGAAGGTGCTCTAAATGATATTTCTCTTATGGCTAGAGTAAAAAATCTGAAAGAAATTACAATTGACGCTGCTGCTGAAGCTATTCGAGCTCGAAAACAAGATGCAAGTCAAATTTTAGTTATTCCAATTGATAAAATCCAAACAGAAGTTGGAAATTTCTATGGCGTTAGCGTTAAAGAAATGAAAGGCAGTCGTCGGGTTCAAAATATTGTCCTTGCTAGACAAGTAGCTATGTATTTGGCCCGTGAATTAACCGATAATAGTCTTCCAAAAATTGGAAGAGAATTTGGCGGTAAAGATCATACAACGGTCATACATGCTCATGGGAAAATTAAAACAATGCTCGAAACGGATGATAATCTTCGATTAGAAATAGAAAACATAAAAAATAAAATCAGATAACTGTGGATAATTGCAGAAAAAATGTTAAAGTTATTCACAATTTATAAACATGTCTGTTTTTGTGTTCTATCGCTGATTAGGAAACTTTTCCACAAGTTTCACACAAGCTACTATTACTATTAACTTAATAATCATAAAATAATAAAAGGAGTATCTATGATTAACTTTTCAATCAATAAAAATTTATTTTTACAAGCTTTAAATATAACCAAACGCGCTATTAGTCTTAAAAATGCTATTCCAATTCTTTCTACAGTAAAAATTGATGTTACAAATGAAGGAATTACATTAATTGGTTCAAATGGACAAATCTCCATTGAAAATTTTATTTCAATTAAAAACGAAAATGCAGGGCTTTTAGTGACCTCTTCAGGCTCCATTTTGCTTGAAGCAACTTTTTTCATCAATGTTGTATCAAGTCTTCCTGATGTTACACTTGATTTTAAAGAAATTGAGCAAAAGCAAATTGTTTTAACTAGTGGTAAATCAGAAATTACCTTAAAAGGAAAAGATGCAGATCAATACCCTCGTATTCAAGAAATTTCAGCAAGTAATCCTTTGATGCTTGAAACAAGTGTTCTTAAAAATATTATTAACGAGACAGCTTTTGCAGCTAGTACACAAGAAAGTCGTCCGATTTTAACGGGGGTTCATTTTGTTTTAACAGAAAATAAAAATTTAAAGACGGTTGCAACAGACTCTCATCGGATGAGCCAAAAGAAGATTGTCTTAGAAAAAAATGGGGATAATTTTGATGTTGTTATTCCTAGTCGTTCTCTACGCGAATTTTCAGCCGTTTTTACGGATGATATTGAAACAGTAGAGATTTACTTCACAAATAATCAATTGCTTTTTAGAAGTGAAAATATTAGCTTCTACACTCGGCTGTTAGAGGGAAATTATCCTGATACCGACCGTTTAATTCCAACAGAATTTACTAGTATCGTAACATTTGATAAAAATAATCTTCGTTATGCGATGGAACGTGCACGTCTTCTTTCAAATGCGACTCAAAATGGAACAGTTAAATTAGAAATTATAAATGGTGTAGTTAGTGCACATGTGAACTCTCCTGAAGTTGGACGTGTGAATGAAGAAATTGATACTGAAAGTATTTCAGGTCAAGATTTAACCATCAGTTTTAATCCAACTTATTTAATTGATTCATTGAAAGCTATTAATAGTGAAAAAGTTACAATCAGCTTTATTTCAGCTGTTCGTCCATTTACTTTGATACCAAGCGATGACACAGAAAACTTTATTCAATTGATTACGCCAGTGAGAACAAACTAATGTATGATGTAGGAAATTTTGTTGAAATGAAAAAACCACATGCTTGTACAATCAAATCTACAGGCAAAAAAGCAAATCGTTGGGAAATTATTCGAGTGGGTGCGGATATTAAAATTTGCTGTACAAATTGTCATCATATTGTGATGATGAGCCGATATGATTTTGAACGAAAACTAAAAAAAGTGCTAGGAAATTGATTTCTTAGCATCTTTTCATAATTTTATTTTAATTTTTCAAATTTACCGTCCGTAATTTCTTTAAAACCTTTACTTGTTAAGAGTTCTTTACTAGCTTTCATACTAACTTTTTTAGTTTTTCTCGTATTCTTATCTGTATACATTCCAGGCAAGGTTGCTAATTTATCAAAGTCTACTTTATTAAAGTTAATTTCTACAGTTTCCTTAATTCCCTTTTCTTCATAAGTGACTTTTTCTTTAATTCCCTCAATATTTTGATACATTTGAGAAGCATTCTGTCTTTAACATCTTCTTTTTTAGTAGCTCCTAAGGTTTTATAAGACCAAAATGAATCAGTAGTTTGTTTTGTGACAGTATCTCCTTTATAATAATAAGTTAATCGTAAGTCATATTGTAAACTTTGATCAATTCTTTGGAATGACATTGTTTTTTCTTGGGCTCCACATGCTCCAAGGATAATTAGTGAAACAATTGTAACAAAGCCAAGTAACAATTGTTTAAAATAACTTTTTTTCATGGTATTTACCTCCTATAGCTTAAATATAAAAGGTAGTGTAAAATATTTTGTGTAAACACAAAAAGGAATAAATCCTGTATAGTAGAGTTGCGAGACTTCACTAGAAAGAGATTTATTCCCATGACCCAGTTTACCACAGAATTACTTAACTTCCTAGCTCAAAAACAAGATATTGATGAATTTTTCCGTTCGTCTCTTGAAACTGCCATGAATGACCTTCTCCAAGTGGAGCTATCCGCCTTCCTTGACTATGAACCATACGATAAGGCAGGTTACAACACCGGTAATAGTCGTAATGGTGCTTATACACGTCGATTTGAGACCAAGTATGGTGTTGTTAATTTGTTGATCCCTAGAGATCGAAACGGGGAGTTCAGTCCAGCCTTAATCCCAAGTTACGGTCGTCGAGACAATCATTTAGAAGAAATGGTTATCAAACTTTATCAAACTGGAGTCACAACACGTGAAATCAGCGACATCATTGAGCGTATGTATGGTCATCATTACAGTCCAGCAACAGTATCTAATATCTCGAAAGCGACACAGGAAAACGTAGCTAACTTTCATCAACGTTCCTTAGAAGCTAACTATACCGTATTATATCTTGATGGGACTTACCTTCCTCTGAGACGTGGTACAGTTAGTAAGGAATGCATCCACATTGCACTAGGCGTCACATCATATGGGCATAAGGCTATCCTTGGATATGACATCGCACCCAATGAAAACAATGCTTCGTGGTCAGACCTTCTAGAAAGACTTAAGGGTCAAGGTGTACAACAAGTCTCTCTTGTTGTGACTGATGGTTTTAATGGACTTGATCAGCTTATCCAGCAAGCCTTCCCAATGGCCAAACAACAGCGTTGCCTTGTCCATATTGGCCGAAATATTGCAAGTAAGGTGAAACGAGCAGATCGTGCTCTAATTTTGGAGCAGTTTAAAACAATTTATCACGCGATCAATGTAGAGGAAGCAAAGCAAGCCTTAGATAGCTTTATCAATGAGTGGAAACCACACTACAAGAAGGTAATAGAGACCTTAGAATCAATCGAAAATCTATTGATCTTTTATGAATTTCCTCATCAGATCTGGGGAAGTATCTACTCGACCAACCTTATTGAATCACTTAACAAAGAAATCAAACGTCAAACCAAAAAGAAAGTCGTCTTTCCCAATGAAGAATCCCTAGAACGCTATCTCGTCACACTATTTGGTGATTACAACTTCAAGCAAGGACAACGAATCCACAAAGGTTTTGGCCAATGTACGGACACACTTGAAATCCTATTTGATTAACAATATCAGCTTTGCTAGAGTGTTTACACAAGATTATTGACAGACTCTAATAAAATTATAATATTTTTATGAGGTAAATGCAATATTTTATTAAAATGATTAAGTTGTAAGTCAAATAGTGGTAAATATGATATAATGGTTTATTGAATTGAAAAGATGAAAGGAAGAGCGAAATGTCTTTAACAGCAGGAATTGTAGGATTACCTAATGTTGGAAAATCCACTTTATTTAATGCAATTACAAAAGCAGGAGCAGAGGCAGCTAACTATCCCTTTGCAACAATTGACCCTAATGTTGGACGGGTAGAAGTTCCCGATGCTCGTTTGGATAAATTAACAGAACTTATCAAACCACAGAAAAAAGTTCCAACGACTTTTGAGTTTACAGATATTGCAGGGATTGTAAAAGGTGCTTCAAAAGGAGAGGGTCTAGGAAATAAATTTTTAGCTAATATTCGTGAAGTAGATGCTATCGTTCATGTGGTTCGGGCTTTTGATGATGAAAATGTTATGCGGGAGCAAGGACGTGAGTCAAGTTTTGTTGATCCAATGGCTGATATTGAAACAATAAATCTTGAGTTGATTTTAGCAGATTTAGAAAGTATCAATAAACGCTATGCACGTGTGGAAAAAGTTGCTCGAACCCAAAAGGACAAAGATTCAGTAGCTGAGTTTCATGTTTTGCAAAAAATTAAGCCAGTTTTGGAAAATGGTTTATCAGCTCGTACCATTGAATTTGATGAGGAAGAACAAAAGATTGTCAAAAAATTATTTTTATTGACCACAAAACCAGTGCTTTATGTTGCTAATGTTGGTGAAGATGAGGTAGCAGATCCTGATAATATTGATTATGTTCAACAAATTCGCGAGTTTGCAGCAACTGAAAATGCAGAGGTAGTGGTTATATCTGCGCGTGCTGAAGAAGAAATTTCTGAGCTAGATGATGAAGATAAAGCTGAATTTCTTGAAGCAATGAGCTTGAACGAATCTGGGGTTGACAAATTAACCAGAGCAGCTTATCATTTATTGGGACTTGGAACTTATTTTACAGCAGGAGAAAAAGAAGTTCGAGCTTGGACATTTAAATGTGGCATGAAAGCACCACAAGCAGCTGGCATTATTCACTCAGACTTTGAGAAAGGCTTCATTCGTGCTGTAACTATGTCTTATGATGATTTAGTGAAATATGGAAGTGAAAAAGCAGTCAAAGAAGCAGGACGACTGCGTGAAGAAGGAAAAGAATATATCGTTCAAGATGGCGATATTATGGAATTTAGATTTAATGTGTAAAGCATTGTAAACTAAATATAAACGAGGTTGGAAAAACTTTTCCAGCCCTTTTGGTCTTTTTAGAGGTAAAAAATGGTAAAGATGATTGTAGGTTTGGGAAATCCTGGAGAAAAATATTTTGAAACAAGACATAATGTCGGATTTATGCTAGTTGACAAAATGTGTAAAGAAAAAAGTTTAAAGTTTACAACTGATAAAATTTTTCAAGCAGAGATAGCTTCCACATTTTTTAATGGTGAGAAAGTGTATTTTGTCAAACCAACGACCTTTATGAATGAAAGTGGAAAGGCTGTTCATGCCCTTTTATCTTATTATGGTCTAGATATTGAAGATTTAGTAGTTATTTATGATGATTTGGATATGGAAGTAGGAAAAATACGACTTAGAGCAAAAGGATCTGCTGGTGGTCACAATGGCATCAAATCAATTATCAAACATATAGGAACCCAAGAATTCAAACGAATTAAAATTGGTATTGGTCGTCCCGAAAATAATATAACCATTATTCACCATGTGTTAGGAAAATTTTCAAAAGGAGACCATGCTATAATTTTAAATACACTTGACAAAGTTGACAGTGCTGTAAATTATTATTTACAGTCTGATAATTTTGAACAAACAATGCAACAGTACAATGGATAAAAAGATGGATATTATTGAATTATTTAATCAAAATAAACAGATATCTGATTGGCAAAGAAATCTAAATAAATCAACTCGGCAGCTATTAATGGGTTTGTCATCTTCAACTAAGGCTATTACAATGGCCTCTTGTGTAGAGGAAAATCACAAAATTTTGATTTTAACGTCTACTTATAGTGAAGCAGAAAGACTTTCTAGTGATCTGATTGACCTGGTGGGAGAAGAGAGGGTCTATACATTTCTTGCAGATGATACTCCGTTAGCTGAGTTTGTCTTTTCTTCTCAAGAAAAGATTTTTTCTCGTTTGGAAGCTCTAGATTTTTTATTAGATTCTCAACAATCAGGATTTTTGATAGTTAATGTGGCAGCTAGTCAACTATTTTTATCCAATCCTGTTAATTTCAATTCAGCTTATATTAATTTAAAAATAGGGCAAGAATATGAGTTGAAAGATTTGATTTCTCAATTGTTAAATTCAGGTTATAAGCAAGTATCACAAGTATTGAAACAAGGGGAGTTTAGTATTCGTGGTGATATTTTAGATATTTTTGAGCGCTCTAGTCAAATACCTTTTCGGGTTGAATTTTTTGGTGATGAAGTTGATGGTATTCGTCTATTTAATCCTGAAAATCAAATTTCTATTCAAAATGTAGAACATGTGTGTGTTCATCCTGCTACAGATATCATATTTACTAAAGCAGATTATAAAAGTGCACAGAAAAAAATAGAAAATCTTATAGAAAAAACTGTAGATTTAACGTTGAAATCCTATTTAGAGGAAGTTTTAGCTAATATAAAAGAACAAACTCAACATGCTGATATTAGAAAATTATTGTCTTATTTTTATCAAAATGAATGGACAATTCTTGATTATCTTCCAAAATATAGCCCAATTTTCTTTGATGACTTTCAAAAAATCATGAATAAACATGCTCAGTTTCAATTAGAAGCAGCAAATTTATTGACAGAAGATTTACAAAATAGTAAAGCTGTTGGAAATCAATCTTATTTTGCAGATACATATTCAATATTTAGAAAGTATAAACCTGCTACCTTATTTTCAAATTTTCATAAGGGACTGGGAAATTTGAAATTTGATTCTCTTTATCAGTTCAATCAGTATCCTATGCAGGAATTTTTTAGTCAATTTCAGCTTTTGAAAGAAGAGATTAGTCGATATAAAAAATCTAACTACACGGTCATTATACAATCAAATTCTTTATTGACTTTACAAAGTTTACATAAAAGTTTACAAGAATATGAAATTCCACTTGATTATGTTAATGATACTAAAATTCATAAACATGCTGTTCAATTAGTAGAAGGACGTTTAATTCAAGGATTTAATTTTGTAGACGAAAAAATTGTTTTAATCACTGAATATGATATTCTGCAAAAAAAAGTAAAACGAAAAGTTCGCAGGCAAAGTATTTCTAATGCTGAACGTTTGAAAAATTATAATGAGCTGGAAAAAGGAGATTATGTTGTTCATAACGTTCATGGAATTGGGCGATATTTAGGAATTGAGACGATTGAAATTTCAGGAATTCATCGTGATTATCTCACTATTCAATATCAAAATGCAGATCGTATTTCTATTCCTGTTGATCAGATTCAGCTTCTTTCTAAATATGTTGCGAGTGATGGTAAAGCGCCTAAAATCAATAAATTAAACGATGGGCGTTTTCAAAAAACTAAACAGAGAGTACAACATCAAGTCGAAGATATTGCTGAGGATTTAATCAAACTTTACGCAGAGAGAAGTCAATTAAAGGGATTTGCGTTTTCTAGTGATGATTCTTATCAGCAAGAATTTGATAATGATTTTCCTTATATAGAAACAGAAGATCAGTTGCGCTCTATAAAAGAAGTAAAAAAAGACATGGAAAGTGATCATCCTATGGATCGTCTTTTAGTTGGAGATGTTGGTTTTGGAAAGACGGAAGTAGCTATGAGAGCTGCCTTTAAAGCAGTAAATGATCATAAACAAGTAGCAATTTTAGTTCCCACTACGGTTTTGGCTCAACAGCACTATACGAACTTTAAGCAACGTTTTAACGATTTTCCTATCAATATTGAAGTATTAAGTCGCTTTAAAAGTAAATCAGAACAAAAAATAATTTTAGAAAAACTAAAAAAAGGGCAGGTGGATATTATTATTGGAACGCATCGTCTCCTGTCAAAAGATGTTAAATTTTCTGATTTGGGACTCATTGTTATTGATGAGGAACAACGCTTTGGAGTTAAGCATAAAGAAAAATTAAAAGAGTTGAAAACGAAAGTTGATGTTTTAACTTTGACGGCGACCCCTATTCCTCGTACACTCCATATGTCTATGTTAGGAATACGTGATTTATCAGTTATTGAAACTCCTCCAACAAATCGCTACCCAGTTCAAACTTATGTTTTAGAAAATAATGCAACAGTTATTCGAGATGCAGTTTTAAGAGAAATGGATCGAGGAGGACAGGTTTACTATCTTTACAATAAAGTTGACACAATGGAGCGAAAAGTTTCAGAATTG
This sequence comes from Streptococcus sp. HMSC073A12, assembly GCF_001812815.1. NCBI lineage: Bacteria > Bacillati > Bacillota > Bacilli > Lactobacillales > Streptococcaceae > Streptococcus > Streptococcus sp. HMSC073A12. Next base: position 33,311 of record NZ_KV810534.1, read on the forward strand.
AAAGAATTGATTCCAGAAGCTTCTATTGGATATGTACATGGCCAAATGAGTGAAATTCTTCTTGAAAATACTTTACTTGATTTTATCAATGGGGAATATGATATTTTGGTGACAACAACTATTATTGAAACTGGTGTTGATATTCCTAATGTTAATACTCTTTTTATTGAAAATGCAGATTACATGGGACTGTCAACTTTATATCAATTGCGAGGGCGTGTTGGTCGTAGCAATCGTATTGCTTATGCCTATCTCATGTATCGTCCTGACAAGGTTTTGACAGAAATTTCTGAAAAACGTTTGGAAACTATAAAAGGATTTACAGAATTAGGCTCTGGTTTTAAAATTGCTATGCGAGATTTATCTATTCGTGGTGCTGGAAATATTTTAGGAAGCTCACAATCTGGTTTTATTGATTCTGTTGGCTTTGAAATGTATTCTCAATTATTAGAAGAGGTTATTGCTAAGAAACAAGGTAAAGAAAAAAGAAGGCAAAAAGGAAATGCTGAAATTAATTTGCAGATGGATGCCTATCTTCCTAGCGATTATATTGCTGATGAAAGGCAAAAAATTGAAATTTACAAACGTATTTGCGAGATTGACAGTTGTGTAAAGTATGAAGAATTACAGAATGAATTGATAGATCGTTTCGGAGAATATCCAGATGTTGTTGCCTTATTATTAGAAATTGGTCTTGTAAAATCTTATTTAGATCAAGTTTTTGTTCAACTCGTTGAAAAGAAGCAACAATCTGTGATTGTTCGATTTGAAAAAGTTTCTCAACAGTTTTTCTTAACTCAAGATTATTTTGAAGCTCTTTCTGTAACAAATTTAAAAGCAAGAATTTCAGAAAATAAAGGATTGATTGAAGTTATATTCGATGTAAAAAATAAAAAAGATTATGAAATTTTAGAAGGACTTCTACAGTTTTCAGAAAAGTTAGTAGAAATTAAAAATCAAAAGAAAGATTGCTAACTTTACAATTTTGTAAAGTTTCATTTTCGTCTATAATATTTTCTTAAAAAATGGTAAAATAATGAATTGAGGTAACTTTATGAGATTAGATAAATATTTAAAAGTATCCCGTATTATAAAACGTCGTCCTATCGCTAAAGAGGTAGCCGATAAGGGAAGAATTAAAGTAAATGGAATTTTAGCTAAAAGTTCAACAAATTTAAAAATCAATGACGAAATAGAGATTTGTTTTGGAAATAAAATTTTATTAGTTCGTGTTCTAGAAATGAAAGACAGCACTAAAAAAGAAGATGCTGCTAAAATGTATGAAATTATAAAAGAAACAAGGGTAGAAGTAGATGGCTAGAAATATTGTTCAATTAAATAATCGCTATATACAAGATGAAAACCAACATCGCCGTTATTTAGAGCAAGAAAGAAGAAAAAAGAATCGCTTTATGGGGTGGGTGTTGATTTTAGTCATCTTATTGTTCATTTTACCGACATTTAATTTGGTTCAAAGCTATCGAAATTTATTAGAACGTCGAACACAATTGACGCATTTACAAAAGAGGTACGAAGAAATAAGCAACGAAAAAGAATCTCAAAAAGCTTTTGCTAATAAATTAAAAGATGAAGAATATGCTGCTAAATATGCACGCGCTAAATATTATTATTCTAAACAAGGGGAATATATCTATACAATCCCAGGATTGTTGCCACAGTAAGGATGGAAAATTTATTAAAAATGATTGAACAATTTTTGGAGTTTTCTGATGAAAAATTAGAAGAATTATCCAGAAAAAATCAGACCTTAAAATTAGAAGAGACTAAAAAGGAAGGGGGAGAGCATGCGTAAGTTGCTATTTCTATTATTGTTGCCAGCATTTTTTACTGCAAAAGTAGTAGTAAGTACGGAACAAGATGTCGAATTGACTGCAAAGCAACAGTATGAAATTACTAGTACGACCTACAGTAACTACTACACGGATCTTCCAACCAATCCAAATGTTTATGAGCAAATTCCAACTTATACGTCCTTAAATTTAGAAAAAGTTGCTGGGAGTTTAACTCCGAATACATCAATTAAACTTTCTGACTTACAAGTCAATGAACAAGGACTCCCAGTTTTTAAACTCGCAAATGGGCAATTTGTTCCTGCTGATAAACGAATGATTTATGATGATGTTGTCCAATCTAGTGCAGATATTTCTCAAACAATGTGGCTTAGGCAATCATTTGTAGTTTACAATCAACCTTTTGTAAATGGAACAAAGGAAGTTAAGACGAATTTATCTTCTTATCATTCGGTGAAAGTGACCCAACTTGCTGAGACGGCATCAGGAAAATATGCTCATGTTGAAAGCAAAGGTTGGATTGATGTGAAATACTTGTCTGATACAGATAATCGTATGGATAAAGTTCAAGAGATTTTAACAAGCAGGTACAATAAAGCAGACTATTCGATCTATGTAAAACAATTAGATTCTGGAAAAACTGCTGGTATAAACCCAGATTTGGAAATGTATTCTGCTAGTGTGGCAAAACTTCCCATTCTTTATTATGCGCAGAAGCAATTAAATGAAGGAAAATACAAGCCATCTTCTGGTTTAAAATATATTCCTGCTGTAAATGACTATTCAGGTGCTTATGATACAGAAGGTAGTGGAAGCATTTCTAAAAAATCAGATAATAAGGAATACAGCATTCAAGATTTGATGAATCATATTGCAAAAGAATCAGATAATGCAGCTACAAATATTTTAGGATATTATATTACTAATCAATCAGACAGCACTTATCAAGCAACAATTGAGCAAATTGCTGGGAAAAAATGGGATGTAGAAAAACGTAATGCATCAGCTAGGATGGCTGGAAATATGATGGAAGCTATCTATAAACAAAATGGGGACATTATCAATGCACTATCACAAACAAATTTTGATGAGCAGCGTATTTCTAAAAATATAAATGTAAAAGTGGCTCATAAAATTGGGGATGCTTATGATTTTAAGCATGATGTTGCAATTGTTTATGCTAATTCTCCTTTTATTCTGTCTATTTTTACAAATCATGCTGATTACGATAACATTTCTAAAATTGCAGATGATATTTATGAGGTTTTAAAATGATAGAACAACAATTTTTTCAAATGGTGCAAAAAAAAGGCTATTTCAGACCTCATAGAAAAGTTTTACTTGCTATTTCTGGTGGACTAGATTCTATGACTTTGCTTGACTGGCTTTATAAATATCGCGAAAGATTAGAAATAGAAATTTACCTTGCTCATGTTAATCATGGAGTGAGAGAAGAATCTGATTTTGAGGAAGAAGAACTAAAAAAAATAGCAACAAAACTTGGTGTAAGCATTTTTACATCAAGTTTTTCTGGATCATTCTCAGAACAAAAAGCGCGTGATTTTCGCTATGCTTTTTTCAAAAAAATTATGTTAGAAGAAAATTGCACAGCTTTGGTGACAGCACACCATGCTGATGACCAAGCAGAAACGATTTTTATGAGAATTCTTCGTGGCAGCCGTTTATTTCATATTTCAGGAATGAAAGAAAAACAAAAATTTGCAAATGGAGAATTGATAAGACCGTTGCTTTCTTTTCAAAAATCAAATTTCCCTCCTATTTTTCATTTTGAGGATTGGACAAATCAAGAGAACCATTATTTGCGCAATCGAATTCGAAATGAGTATTTTCCATTGTTAGAACAAGAAAATCCGCAGTTCAGGAAGCATTTAATAGAATTGGGAACAGAAATTTCTCAAATGCAAGATGCATTAGCATATTTAACTAAAAATATTGTGGCGACGAATCTGCAGGAATTTCAATCTCAACCTTACTCTGTGCAAAGTTTTTTGCTACAGGCTTATTTAAAGAAATTTCCTGATTTGCAGCTCAGTAAAGCACAGTTTTCTGATATTTTAGCAATCTTGAACAAGCAATCTAATTATCAGCAACCACTTAAAGCGGGTTATGAGTTATATAAAGATTATGATTCCTTTGAGATTCGTAAAATCAGTCCACAGTCTGATTTAAAAGTGGATTCAATTTTGTTAAAATATAACGATATTGTGGAATATGGTAATTATCGCTTTTCTTTTGGAAAAGAGCTTCATGAAAAAAACATCCAAGAAGTATTTGTTTCACGTGAAACAGAAATTTTACTTCGACATAGAAAAGAACAAGATGAAATTATCTTGAACCAACACCATAAAAAGCTTCGTCGTTACTTTATTGATCAAAAAATCCCTATAGATCAAAGGGGAAATGCTATTATTATTGAGCAAAATGGGGAAATCTTAGCAATTGCTGGAATCGTAACATGTGATTTGAGTAAGAGTCAAAAAAATGATATAATGTATAACAAACTTTATATTCAAAATTTAGATAGGTAAAGAAGATGCTAGAACAAGATATTAAGAAAGTTTTGGTTTCACATGATGAGATCGTGGCAGCAGCAAAAAATTTAGGAACTCAATTAACTAGTGATTATGCAGGGAAAAATCCTATTTTTGTAGGAATTTTAAAAGGTTCCATTCCTTTTTTGGCAGAGTTGATAAAGCATGTTGATACCCATATTGAAATGGATTTTATGTTAGTATCAAGCTATCATGGTGGGACATCTAGCAGTGGCGTTATCAATATTATTAAAGATATTGATCAAGATATTGCTGGACGTCATATTCTTTTTGTCGAAGATATTATTGATACGGGAAAAACATTGAAAAGCCTGTGTGAGTTATTTAGGGAGAAAAAAGCTGCGTCTGTTAAAATTGCTACACTTTTGGACAAGCCCGAAGGACGAAAAGTTGATATTGAAGCAGATTACACATGTTTTACAATTCCAAATGAATTTGTAGTTGGTTATGGTCTAGATTTTGATGAAAACTATCGGAATCTGCCATATGTAGGTGTTTTAAAAGAAGAAGTTTATACAAAATAAAAAGGTATATTGATAGATAGATGAAAAATAAACAAAATAATGGCTTTATAAAAAATCCTTTCCTATACATTTTAATTATTGTTGTTGTTATTACAGGTTTTCAGTATTTTTCAGCTGGAAGTTCTGTAGGTCGCAGCCAACAAATTAACTATACTGAGTTAGTTAAAGAAATTAGAAATGGAAATGTAAAGGATATTAGCTATCAGCCAAATGGTAGTGTTATTGAAGTTGCAGGTACTTATAAAAAAGAAAAGAAGGTAAAGGATAATAGTGGTATTCAGTTTTTTACTCCTTCTTCTACCTCTGTAAGCCGCTTTACTAGTGTTATTCTACCTTCAGATTTAACGGTAGCTGAATTACAAAAATTAGCTTCAGATAAGGGAACTGAAATCACCATTAAACGTGAAAGTTCAAGTGGTGTCTGGATTCAGGTGCTGACAACTCTGGTGCCATTTGCCATCTTTGCTTTCTTCCTGTTCTCTATGATGAATCAAGGTGGAGGCGGTGGAGCGCGTGGAGCTATGAGTTTTGGACGTAATAAAGCGCGTGCGACAAACAAAGAAGATATAAAAGTACGCTTTTCTGATGTAGCAGGTGCGGAAGAAGAAAAACAAGAATTAGTTGAAGTTGTTGAATTTTTAAAAGATCCTAAACGTTATACAAAACTAGGGGCTCGTATACCAGCTGGTGTTCTTCTTGAAGGCCCTCCAGGGACTGGTAAAACTCTTCTTGCTAAAGCAGTAGCTGGTGAAGCAGGCGTTCCATTCTTTAGTATTTCAGGTTCAGATTTCGTTGAAATGTTTGTCGGTGTCGGTGCTAGCCGTGTTCGCTCTCTTTTTGAAGATGCAAAAAAGGCAGCCCCAGCGATTATTTTTATTGATGAAATTGATGCTGTTGGTCGTCAACGCGGTGTCGGTCTCGGTGGAGGAAATGATGAACGCGAACAAACCCTTAATCAACTGCTGATTGAGATGGATGGTTTTGAAGGTAATGAAGGAATTATTGTTATTGCAGCAACAAACCGTAGTGATGTGCTAGATCCGGCGCTTCTGCGTCCTGGTCGATTTGACCGTAAAGTTCTTGTTGGTCAGCCAGATGTAAAAGGTCGTGAAGCTATCCTTCGTGTTCATGCTAGAAATAAACCTCTTGCTGAAGATGTTGACTTAAAACTAGTTGCTCAACAAACGCCTGGTTTTGTTGGTGCTGATTTGGAAAATGTCTTAAATGAAGCGGCTCTTGTCGCAGCGCGTCGAAATAAAAGAGTTATTGATGCTTCCGATATAGATGAAGCAGAAGATCGTGTTATTGCAGGACCGTCTAAAAAAGATAAGACAGTTTCACAACGTGATCGGCAAATTGTCGCTTATCATGAAGCAGGACATACGATTGTTGGTCTTGTTTTATCAAATGCACGTGTCGTTCACAAGGTAACCATTGTACCTCGTGGTCGTGCAGGTGGATATATGATTGCTCTCCCGAAAGAAGATCAGACTCTTTTATCTAAAGAAGATATGAAAGAGCAATTGGCAGGACTTATGGGGGGACGTGTTGCTGAAGAAATTATTTTCAACGTCCAAACTACAGGTGCTTCCAATGACTTTGAACAAGCTACACAAATGGCACGTGCGATGGTAACAGAGTATGGTATGAGTGAAAAACTCGGTCCAGTTCAATATGAAGGAAACCATGCGATGTTTGGCGCTGCGAGCCCACAAAAATCAATTTCAGAGCAAACTGCATATGAAATTGATGAAGAAGTTCGTAATTTGCTTAATGAAGCACGCAACAAAGCAGCAGAAATTATCCAATCAAATCGTGAAAAGCATAAATTGATTGCAGAAGCTCTTCTTAAATACGAAACACTTGATAGTCATCAAATTAAATCATTGTATGAAACTGGTGAAATGCCTGATGAACCAAGTGTAAGTTCTTCGCATGCTTTGAGCTATGATGAAGTGAAATCTCAAATGGAAGAGCAGAAACCAGAATAAATTAAAACGATAAAACTCTTTGATTTAGAATCAGAGGGTTTTAACTTTATCCGCTGAAAAGAATGTAAAAGT
>NZ_KV810535.1:0-692 GCF_001812815.1 Streptococcus sp. HMSC073A12
AACATAGCATTTTTCTCCTTTTCATGTTATAATATAACTAGTTGTTTTTATATGTGATGCGGTTTGCCGACTGCATCATTTTTTTTATTTCATAATACCGAGCTTTATCCCTTAAAAAAACATATATATCAGGGAGATATTTCAAAACCCTAGACTTAACAATAACTTCTACAGGTTCTTCTTGACCATAATCTCGACATTTTGTTATTACGATTATCTTTTTAGTCATTTGTCACATCCTTTGCTTTCTTTGGCAATATTCTAGGATAGATACAATCTTCAAGCAATTTACGAATAAAATCGTCCTTATCTTGCGAACAAAACAAATCTTCATAGTCAAAGTTCAAAACGACGCTAGAGCCATCAGGGCGTTGATAATGACCATTTTCTCTATTCTCTCGAACTTCTGAAACACTATAAAATCTTTCTTCCATTCCATGCTTTCTAGCGATTTCAGAAGAATAATTGACCCGTCTTAAATACTGGTTTATATCTTCTTCCTGAATTTGTCCGAAAAATTGTTTTGGAGACATATAAGCAGACATAATAACCAATCTCGGAACTACTAGCTTATTTCGATAGCGTGCCGACATTCTAGCCGAATTGATTGGGTCGAATAACTTCAACCAATCTGCAGGGGCTAGGCTATCTTCTCGCAAGTCGTCCAAAATCAGGATTTCTTCTCCTGAATA
>NZ_KV810536.1:0-17727 GCF_001812815.1 Streptococcus sp. HMSC073A12
AATATTTTTTGTCTAACTTTTTGGGGGCAGTACAATCTTGAATCAGCTTGAATCATAACATTATTTCAACAATTCTTGAACCGGATCAAAAATGATACGTTCAATATCAGCCAAGTAAATAGACAATTGTTGTTGTTTATTGAAAAATTCAGTCAGGGCAGGATTGCCTTGAATCTTATCCCCAAACGACTTCATCTTGTCTTGCACTTCTTGCATTGGCATTTGACCCGATTGCGCCATGCCTTGCAGTTCTTGCTGGAAAGCTAGATAGTCTTTTAAAAGACTCTTTGCTTCACTATCAGCATCTACTGCTTTTTTGCTTTCGACAACAGCTTTGTACTCAGGAAGGTCTCGCAGAGTACGGCTTAATTCATTTGCTAAATCATAAATATTTGACATAGTCTTCCTCCTTAATCTAAAAAGACTTGATAGTGTGTCTTTTCTCTTATTATTTTAGCAGATTTTTCTAAATCTTCGCGATTTTTAAAGGTGATTTGCAAAATTCCGTTAATATCTTCGCGATTTTCTTCGTTAATGTGAATATTGACAATGGATGTTCCCCTTAGAAGTTCCAACACTCCTAAAATAGCATCTTCTTCATCGGGAACATTGATAAAAATGTCATAAAAGCTATCCACACCTGCTCGTTTATGAATTTCCATAGCTTTTCGCACTTGGCGACCATGCTGAAAGAAATTCCAAATCACATCTTCATTTTTATTCTGAATGGCACCTGAAATGGTATCCAAGCGCTTCTTAAAATCCTCTATCCTCTCTAAAACGGCATCTGGATTTGTCAACAAAATCGAAGTCCACATGCTCGGCTCACTTTCTGCAATCCGTGTCATATCACGAAATCCCCCAGCAGCGAAATGCTGTGTCATCTCGTGTTGCTGAGTATAGGCAGCGGCTTGATCCATAAGACTAGAAGCGAGAATATGCGGAAAATGGCTAATTTGACTGGTGACCCGGTCATGCTCTTTAGCATCAATCTCAATAAACCGAGCATGTAGACCAGATAAGAGGTCTTCCATTTCTGCTATCGTGTCGTCTTTCGTCAAATGAGACGGAGTAAAAATATAATAGGCATTTTCAAAGAGGTTTACATCTGCTGCACTAGCACCTGATTTATGGCTACCAGCCATTGGATGAGCACCTATAAAGCGAATGGTTTTCTCCTTTAGAGCTTCTTCAGCAGCAGCTACAATTTCAGCTTTGGTAGAGCCTGCATCCGAGATAATCACATCTTTTTTCAAATCTAGAGTTGCTAATTGCCTGATAAACTCAATGGTTTGCTTGATAGGGACAGCAAGAATAATCACATCTGCCAGAGGAGCAAATTCAGCAAACTGGTCGGTCACTTGATCCACCATGCGTTTTTCAAGGGCAATTTTTCGAGATTCTTCTCCACGATTGTAACCTAAAATAGTATAGTCTGGATGATCACGTCGAATTCCAAGTGCGATTGATGAACCAATCAAACCAAGACCCACAATATAAATAACTTTCTTTTCCATGCTCACTCCTTTACTTTGGCTCAATGATAAATCCTAGAATAATCGACACCAAAATAATAACCATAACAACTGCTGTGAAAATCGTATACATTTTATCTTTTGTTTTGACAAAAATGATAAATGTTGAAATCACTCGAAAAATCGGTGTCAAAATAAGCATAAAAGCCCCCAGCAACATAAACGTCACTGCATCAAAAATGGAATGACTCTTTACATAGGCAACTGGATTAAACTGTTCCAAATTTTTTAAAGAAACGACCTGCTGACCACTAAAAAGGTAAAGAAACAAGCCAATAAACATAAAAAGAATGGAGAGAAAAATTCCCGCTCGGAGAATCTTCCCCATGACCAAATCCAGCTCTTCTTTTTCTTTTTGCATTTTATCTGTCATTGCATACCTCGTATAAACATCTGCACACCCAGAGCTAATAAAGCGACTAGAAAAATCCAGCGCAATACTTTTACAGGTACATAAGGCATGATGCGGCTTCCAATGAAAGAACCTGCTAAAACACCCAAGGCGATTGGTGTAACCAATACCGGGTTGATTTGTCCTATAAAAAGGTAAAAGATAGCTGAAGCCGTTCCTGTCACTCCCATCATAAAGTTAGAAGTTGCTGAACTAGCTTTTAAGGGCATTTTCATAACAGTATCCATGGCCAATACTTTGAAAGCACCCGCACCAATTCCTAAAAGCGCCGACATAACACCAGCAAAAAACATGACAACAGAGCCACCAGGAACATTGGTTACTTGGTACTTGATTGTTTGATTGAGACCTTTGTCAAAATATTCACCACCGAGATTTAATTTCTCTGCAATGGTATCATTGTGGCTCACAGTCTGAATTTCCTTTTTAGCACGAATCTTCTGGTACATATTAAATGCCTGAAAAAGCATGAGAGCTCCATAAAGTAAGAAAAGAATCTGTGAATTTGTTATTACTGATAACATCGCGCCTACAAAGGCTCCTAAAGTCGTAAAAATTTCTAAAAACATGGCAATTCGCAGATTGAGCATATCATCTTTGAGATAGGCAATCGCAGAACCTGAACTAGTCGCTAAAACCGCAATAATAGAAGCTCCGACTGCATATTTGATGTCTACTCCAAATAAAAGAGTGAGCACAGGCGTAATAACAATTCCACCTCCAAGTCCTAACAAAGCTCCCAAAATTCCTGCAAAAATTCCAACCAAAGTCATCGTAAAAATATAGGTGAGCATTAAAATCCTTTCACATAATTGCGGTATTGTTGAACAGCTTCTTTTAATTCTTCCAGATTATCCGAAGAGAATTTCTCCAAGACCTCAGTTGCAAGCACTGTTGCAACAACAGCTTCCATAACAACACCAGCAGCTGGAAGAGCTGTCGGATCGCTTCTCTCCACCGTTGCCTTATAAGGCTCATGTGTCTCAATATCAACGCTCATAAGTGGCTTGTAGAGAGTTGGTATTGGCTTCATCACTCCGCGCACTACGATAGGTTCTCCGTTGGTCATACCGCCCTCGAAACCACCTAGATTGTTAGTACGACGAGTAAAGCCGTCCTCTTTAGACCAGATTATTTCATCCATCACCTGACTGCCCTTAAGCCGCCCTGCTTCAAAACCAACTCCAAATTCCACACCTTTAAATGCATTGATAGAAACCACTCCTTGAGCAATTTTAGCATCTAGCTTTCTATCCCATTGAACATAGGAACCAAGCCCAACTGGCACACCACCGACAATGGTTTCAACAATTCCACCAATCGTGTCACCATCTTTCTTTATCTGATCAATATAGGCTTTAATTTCCTCTTCACGTTCTGGATTGACAATCGAAACTTCTGACTGACGAGCACGTTTCTTGATTTCAGAAACGGTCAGATTTTCCGGAACCTCAATGTCAATGCCACCGACAGTTACGATATGACTAGCTACCTCAACTCCGATTTCTTCTAAAAGACGCTTAGCAACAGCTCCCACCGCAACCCGCATGGTCGTTTCACGCGCAGAAGAGCGCTCCAATGAATTGCGCAAGTCGTCAAAACGATATTTCATACCACCGACCAAATCTGCATGACCTGGACGAGGTTTGGTAATCTTGCGCAGCCCTTTTTTCTTGTCCTCCACATCTGCTACATTCATGATGTCCAACCATTTTTGATGATCTAGATTGGTCACATTGAGTGTAATCGGCCCCCCCATGGTTCGCCCATGCCGAACACCAGAAGTAATTTCCACTTTGTCACTCTCTATTTTCATACGAGCTCCACGACCGTATCCGCCCTGACGACGTTTCAATTCTGCATTGATGTAGTCAGCTGTCAAAGGAAGCCCAGCTGGCACTCCTTCAATGATAGCTGTTAAACGCGGTCCATGTGACTCCCCAGCAGTTAAATATCTCATTCCGTTACCTCATCTGTTGTTGCTATTTAGCTCTTACTTTTCTAAATAATCTTTCATTTCTTCTAAAGAAATCTGATGAATAGCTGTCCTACCTAATTCTGGAACAATGACTAATTTGATTGTCTTGCCCCGAGCTTTCTTATCATGAAGTAAGGCATGATAGAGTTCTTCTTGTCGCCAAGGTTGATAATCAACTGGAAGCCCAAATTTGCGACACATATGCTCAATATCTGTGGTAATTCCTTTAGGCATCAGCCCCTTTTTTTCTGCTACACGCGCTACCTGAACCATTCCAATAGCCACAGCTTCTCCGTGCATGACTTTGCCATAACCAGCAGTCGCCTCCACTGCATGACCAATCGTATGTCCAAAATTTAGATAAAGGCGCACACCATTGTCAAGTTCGTCTTCCACTACTAGCTTTCGTTTGACATTGCAAGAATGATAGATGATACTTTCTGCGTGCTCCAAAATGGATTTTGGACTACCATCCATGTCAAATAGTTCCTGCCACAGCTCCACATCCTCAATCAAACCATACTTGATGACCTCTCCCATGCCTTCAATCAATTCACGTTGTCCTAAAGTTTTTAAAACATCTGGGTCAATCAGAACCCCGTCCGGCTGAGTAAAAGTACCCACCATATTCTTAGCCCACGGCGTATTGACTCCTGTTTTTCCACCAATCGAAGAATCTACCTGAGCTGTCAAACTCGTCGGTATCTGTACAAAATGAATACCTCGCATATAAGTTGAAGCTGCAAAGCCAGCCAAATCACCGACCACACCGCCACCCAAGGCAACAATACCATCACTGCGAGTCATCCCTACTTTAGCGAGAAATTCATAAACTTTATTGACTGTTGTTAAATTTTTACTAGCTTCACCTTCCAGAAAATCAAATACAAACACTTCAAAACCAGTAACTTCTAAGCTACATTTAACCGTTTCAGCATACAGACTTGCCACATGATTATCTGTGATAACAACGATCTTTTGAGCTGACCATAAACTTGCCAGCCATTCTCCAGCTTTGGCTAAAGTACCTTTTTCAATGACAATATCGTAAGGATGATTGGGAATATTCACATTTAATTTCATAGGCAACCCCTTATTTGTACTTTTTTTCCAGTGCCTGCCAAATTTCTTTAGTTGGCATTTTTTTTCCTGTCCACAATTTGAATGCTTCTGCCGCCTGATACAACAACATTCCCAAGCCATTCACTACTTCAACTTCTTGTCCTTTTGCCCATTTTAAAAATGGGGTTTCAAACGGCTGGTAAATCACATCTGCCACAAGAAGTGAATGTGGTAAACGAATACTGCTTGGTATCGGTAAAGCCTTACCGTCCATGCCTAAACTGGTCCCATTGACCAATAAAGCGGAAACATTAATTTTTTCTTGCAATAATTCTTGATTTTCTAATGGTAATACCCAAATCTTCGTTGCAGTTTTCTGCTGAATTTTCTTCATTTTCTGTGAAATGCGTTCAAAAGAGGAATGGCGCGTAAACACAAAAATCTCCTCAGCACCATCTAGAGCTGCCTGCACAATAATCGCTGTCGCAGCTCCACCAGCTCCAAGCATGACCATTTTTTTGCCTTTAATGACAAAAGAAGGCAAGCTCATAAAAAATCCCTTGCCATCTGTGTTATAACCAATCAATTTTCCATATTGATTCACGACAGTATTCACCGCCCCAATCATCTGCGCAGCAGGTGTCACTTCATCTAAAAAAGGAATCACAGCCTGTTTATAAGGCATAGACAAATTGATTCCAAACATATTATAGCGGCGAATATTTTCAACAGTTGCTTTCAAGTCATCCTGTGAGATTTCCCAAGCCACATAAACTCCATTAACACCCGTTTGCTCAAACGCTGCATTATGGATAAAAGGAGAAATACTGTGTTTGATTGGGTTGGCGACAACCGCCGCTAAACGAGTATAGCCGTCAATTTTCATTCAAAATCTCCTGAATTTGCTTCATATTGGCAAGAGAAATTTGACCTAGTGCACTGGATTCATCCAAGCTTGCAAACGACCAGCTTGAGCCTGTCAAATCTGCTGTTATCCGCGAAATCTTTCCAATTTGTCCCATGGAAATCGTTACAAAATCTTGATTTGGATTTAAAGTTTTAAAACCACGCGTATAGTTCATCAAGTCTAGTACATCTTGCTCGCTGCGCGCCATAACAGAAACTTTCACCACTTTTGGTGTCAAACTGGTCAATTCAGATAAAATTTCCATCATGTTTTCAGGCGTTTCTTCAAAATTATGATAGCTCAAAACAAGATTTGGAAAATCCAACATTTCCTCAAATCTATTTTTGTGAGAAAAATATTCAAAATCAATATAATCCGGCTGATAAATCGTTGAAATTTCCTTGATGGTAGAAATATATTCATCATCCGTCAATTCAATATTTCCACCTTCGTCAATTGTTCTCAAAGTGAAAATCAATTCACGCCCAGCAAATTTTTCAAAAATAGCAGGTGCAACGGTCAGAATATCATCTTTTGCTAAAAAATCAGCACGCCACTCAATAATGTCCGCATCATCATAACGCGAGCTATCAATGTTCTGAACTTCCTCTAAATTTTTCGGCATTACTGATACGACTAATTTCATTTGTCCACCTTAATGGTAAATACCTTGAGGTAATTACTTCTTTCATCTTTTTTATTATAAGTAAAATCTGCTGGTAAACCGTATTCTTTCAAATAACGGTGCTTTATTCTTGCAAAACCTTTTTCAATTTCTTTTTTAAACTTACTGCGTGAAATATTCGCAGCATTTGTACTAGCAATGATAATCCCTTGGGGATTTAAAATTTCCAAAGACTGAGCAATCAACTTATGATAATCCTTCGCCACAGAAAAAGTTTGTTTTTTATTTCTTGCAAAACTCGGCGGGTCTAACACAATTACATCATAAGTCAAACCATGTCGTTTTGCATATTTGAAATAGTCAAACACATCCATTACAAAGAATGTATGGTTGCTTAAGTCAAGATTATTCTCTCTAAAATGTGCTTCCGACAATTCACGACTGCGTTTTGCCAAATCAACAGAGGTCGTCTGGCTGGCTCCCCCCATGGCTGCCGCAACCGAAAAAGCTGCCGTGTAGGAAAACATATTTAACAGCGACTTGCCAGCTGCTAGACCGTCTACCAAGCTACCACGAATCTCATGCTGATCGAGGAAAATTCCCGTCATCAATCCATCGTTTAAAAACACTTGATAGCGAACACCATTTTCTAAAATCGTGAAAAATGCTGGTGCTTCTTGCCCATACAAATGAGCGGATTCAACATTCAAACCCTTGAAACGAATTTTCTCATACGCTCCTGTAACTTCTGGAAAGACCTGTTGAAATGCTTGAACAATGGTATCCTTAATTTCGTAAACAAAGAGATTATACCAAGAAAAAACAGCATATTCTTGATACAAATCTATTGTCAACCCACCAAAACCATCTCCTTCTTGATTAAAAAGGCGGTAAGCTGTTGTCTCTTTTGATTGTTGATAAACTTGTCGCTTTGCTTTCGCATGTTGGAATAACTGACAGAAAAACGAGACATCTAAAGTTACTTTCTTCTGTGAGATAAACCAGCCGATACCCTTGTTTTGCTCTGATAAGTATGCGATACCTACAAAATTTCCTTTTGCATTTACCAGTTCTACAACTTGATGATGAAAAGAAAGTGAAGGAAAATCTTGTTTTTCTAAAACAAATCGTCCTTTTTTTATGTTTTCTTCAGTATAAGAAGGAATCGTAAGCTGTTTCATAAACTCTATTATATCAAATGTTATGAATTTTCTCAAAAAAATGTACTACTTATTACAAAATGATTGCAAAAAATGTGTTCATACGTAAAAGTTCTATTTATTCTCAATAGATAAAAATCCTTTCTCTGTTTTTTATCTAGCAAAAGAAAATGCAACATTTTAAATTACCAACTTAAATCAAAAATATGTTATACTTAGTAGTGAAAATTTTAGGAAATAAGACAAGGAAGTATATATTTGTGAAAACTATGACTAGGAAGATACTCAACTTCATGAGTACAAGACTAGGTTTTGTCTTGACCTTACTGACTCTTTATTGGCTTAAAACCATGTGGGCCTATTCTGTTGATTTTAATCTAGATATTCAAGGCGCTTATCAAGTCTTTCTCTCTATCATCAATCCTCTTCCATTAGGATTATTACTGATTGGGCTAGCACTTTATATTAAGAGAACCAAGGTTTTTTACATTCTCGCAGTTACGCTTTACATTTTATTATTTGTTTGGCTCATTTCAAATTCAATCTATTATCGCGAGTTTAGTGATTTTGTCACTGTTAATACCATGCTCGCTTCAAGTAGTGTTTCTGCTGGTCTAGGAGAAGCTGCTCTTGAGTTATTTAGACCTGGAGATTTGATTTACATCATTGATTTTCCAATCTTAGGTTTTCTTTTCTATAAGAAATGGATTCGTTTGGATGATCGGTCGTTCAATAAACGAGCTAGCTTTGCTATTACTGCTCTGTCTAGTATGCTTTTTTCAGCCAACCTCTTTTTGGCAGAAATTGATCGTCCAGAATTATTGACACGCGGCTTCTCCAATTATTATGTTGTCCGCGCCCTAGGGTTGCCAGCCTTTCTTGGCTATAGTGCTAATCAGACTTATGGTGCCAACAAAGAACGCTCTAAAGCAAGTGCTGAAGATTTGAAACCAGTTGAAGAATACGTCAAGTCACACTATGCCGAGCCAAATAAAGAGTATTACGGAATTGCTAAAGGTAGAAATGTCATCTATCTTCATTTAGAAAGTTTCCAACAATTCCTGATCGGCTATAAATTAAAGTCTGATGGCAAAGAATACGAAGTAACACCTTTCCTCAACTCACTATATCATTCCAACTCAACTTTTGCTTTTTCTAATATCTTTAATCAAGTAAAAGCCGGAAAAACATCTGATGCAGAAACCATGCTAGAAACTGGTTTGTTTGGTCTTAATCAGGGTTCCTTTATGGTAAACTATGGCGGAACAAACACGCAACAAGCTGCTCCGTATATTCTCTCAAAAAATGGATATAATTCTAGTGCCGTTTTCCACGGAAATGCTGGTAGCTTCTGGAATCGAAACACCACTTACAAACAATGGGGATATAACTATTTCTTCGATTCTTCTTACTTCTCTAAGCAAGACAAAACAAATTCATTCCAATACGGTCTGAACGATAAGATTATGTTCAAAGATTCTATTAAATATCTTGAACATTTGCAACAACCATTTTATGCAAAATATATCACCGTTTCTAATCACTATCCCTATACAACTAGTTTGATTGGAGACGAGACTGGTTTCCCACTTGCTTCGACCAAAGATGAAACAATCAATGGTTATTTTGCAACGGCCAATTATCTAGATTCTGCCGTTAAATCATTCTTTGACTACTTAAAAGCGTCTGGTCTTTATGAGAATTCAATCATCGTTCTTTATGGTGATCACTACGGTATCTCTAATTCACGGAACCCTTCGCTAGCGCCATTACTAGGCAAAAACTCTGAAACTTGGTCTAGCTACGACAATGCCATGCTGCAAAGAGTTCCTTATATGGTTGTTATTCCTGGTATGACAAAAGGAAAAGTCGTTAATACCTATGGCGGACAAGTTGACCTCTTGCCTACTTTAGAACATTTGCTCGGTATTGATTCTAAACAATACTTGCAAGTCGGTCAAGATTTGTTATCATCTAAACATCAACAAACCGTTGCCTTTCGTTCATCAAACTATTTTGTAACTCCTAAGTATACTAGCTACAGTGGACGTACTTACTACACAGAAACAGGAGAAGAAATTACCAATCCAGATGAAACAACTAAGGCAGAATTGGAAAAAATCCGCAATACAACCAATGAGCAGTTGAAAATGAGTGACCTGATTCAAACCGGAGACTTGCTTCGCTTCTATACTGGAAATGATTTAGGAAAAGTGAACCCTAAGGATTATTCTTACACTAATTCACTTAAATCATTATTATCTATTGAAAAGAAAAAAGGTGATGAATCTACAAGTCTTTATAACAAACGAGGTGGTAATTCAACTGTTGATCTGTTTAATTCCCCAAGCTATCGTGCTCTTCACCCTGAACAATTTGAATCAACAAGTAACGATTCTTCCTCATCAACAGAAGAATCCAGTTCTTCTTCTAAATAACCAAAAATCCCATACAAGTAAAATGAACTGTATGGGATTTTATAATGAAAGAAAGCACTCAATCTATCAATGTTTTGATGACTTGATTGACCCGATCAAAGAAAAATTGCTCCTCGTCATAAGTAATGCCTGTTGCTTTTGCCAACAAAATCAATATTTCCATAAAAAATTGAGAAGAAAATCCAGTAGTGGAATGCAATTCTTCTCCATCAAAATGTTTAATCAAATGCGCCAATGGGTTCCGAACGGATTTCTCCAACTTTCGTAGTTCTTTGACCATGATTTTAACTTGCTCTGGTAAATCCAACAGTAAAATCAAGCTAGCCAGACTCGAAGAATGAACTGGACTTTCAGCATGAAAAGTGCTCAAAATGGGGTGTCCTGTATTTTTCATCTTATCAAAATTCCAACGATCGTAACTCGCTTCTCTGGAATTATGAATGTAGGATTCAATATCAGGAATTTCCAGCTTGATCAAACGCATAAAAATCCGATAAATAGCTGGACTAACAGCACGAATAAAATCAATCACCTGTTCGTTTTTGAGCTTTGCTTCTAAGTCATATAGGTAGTTTGCTAATTGTTCATCTTCCTCAGAAGCATGACAAAAAAGTTGAAAATCATTTCTAATTTCCAACTGACATTCCATAGCAGGGCGGATATTCAACTCTCTCCGCTCTGCCATGATATACAAAAGTTCAACTAGCTTTGATTCTGCATCATTCAGTCTTTGAGCTAATTTATAAGCATGAGCATAATCATAGCGAGAAATAGCATACACTATTTCTTCTTTTAGATCTAAATTTCCATGCATCACTCTGAAATAATCGTTTCTAAGCCGACTTTCATCATATCTGTGAAAGTCGTTTGTCGTTCTTCTGCTGTTGTATCTTCATCTGGATTCACCAAGCTATCTGAAATAGTCATAATACCGAGTGCTTCAACATTATATTGAGCAGCTAAATAATAAAGAGCTGCCGCTTCCATTTCCACAGCCAGAACCCCCATTTTACCAAGTTCAATATTTTTTTCACCATAGTTTGAGTAGAAAACATCTGATGATAAAACACTTCCAACATGCGTAGTCATACCAAAATCCTTGGCAAGGTGATAAGCCTTATCTAAAAGACGAAAACTTGCAATTTGCGGAAAGTCATATTGAGGCCAATCATTACGAATGATATTTGAATTTGTCGCTGCTGCTTGCGCTAATACCAATTCACGTACATGAACATCTTTATTCAACGAACCAGCCGTTCCTACACGAATTAAACGTTTCACGCCATAGTTAACAATCAACTCATGAGCATAGATAGAAATAGACGGAATTCCCATTCCAGTTCCCATAACACTAACACGATGCCCCTTATAAGTCCCTGTATAACCAAACATGTTGCGAACTTCATTAAAACATACAGCATCTTCTAAAAAGTTTTCGGCAATAAATTTGGCACGGAGTGGGTCTCCAGGTAGTAAAATTTTATCGGCAATTTCGCCTTGTTTTGCTGCAATATGGATTGACATAAGTAAGATACCAAGCCCGTCAAAAACCCAAACTGAAAAGTACAAGCGCTAAAAAACTTTTCTTAGGAGCTTATTCATCCCAGAAAGGATTACGTGCGGGTTTTATTCCTTTCGTTTCTAGTTGAGTTCAGAAAGAGATGTGATTGTAAGCTCAATCTTCGACTCTTTTTACATTTATGTTTTTTATAGTTCTGCAAGGATTGCTTTTACAAGTCCTTTGAAGTCTTCTTTGATTCGTTCAGTCACTTCCACCACTTCTTCATGGTTTAGATCGCTTTGGAAACCAGCTGAAAAATTTGTGATAGCAGAAATTCCCAATACTTTCAATCCTGAGTGGGCTGCCACAATTACTTCTGGAACAGTTGACATACCGACAGCGCTAGCTCCTAAGGTTTGGAAAGCGCGGATTTCAGCTGGCGTTTCATAGGTTGGACCGGTAACACCCAGATAAACTCCTTCTTTCAAGTCAACACCTAATTTTTCGGCTACAGCATGCGCTTTTTCACGATAAACTTTTGTATAAGCATCAGACATGTCTGGGAAGCGTGGTCCAAATTCGTCCAAATTCGCTCCAATCAAAGGATTTTGCCCCGTCAGATTGATATGGTCTGAAATAGCCATTAACGTCCCTGGACCATATCCAATCCCTCCAGCGGCATTGGTAACAATGACACCTTCACAACCTAGCGCTTTCATTACACGGACAGGGAAAGTAACTACTTCCATTGGATTTCCTTCGTAAAAATGAAAACGTCCTTGCAAAGCCAGTACTTTCCGACCTGCTAAGTCGCCATAAACCAATTTACCAGCATGCCCCACCACTGTTGAGCGACCCCAATTTGGAATGCCTGCATAGTCAATGCTGATAGCATTTTCAATCTCACCAGCTAATTCTCCCAAACCAGAACCGAGAATCAAACCAAATTCTGGTGCGGTAATTCCTTTATCTTTTAAAAACTGTGCTGTTTCGTTAATTTTATCCATTATATTCATATCTTTATCCTTTTATATCTTTTTTAATTTTCACTCGAAAAATGTTGAATGACACAATTACGCTCCACTCTTAAGAGCATATTCGAATCTTTCTTATTCTTTTTGAACATCAGCATTTAGTGCAATACTAATTCGGACTGAATCCATGACAATGACATAAATATAATAACATGTGACATAAAATTCTATTCTCCTTTTGATTTGGTTGATTTTAAAATTTGCACGCCATTTCTTCCAGCAACAATGACCATATCCACCATTTGATTAAAGAGTCCATGTTCTACAACACCAACTACATGATCTAGCTTTTGCCCAAATTCGACTGGATTTTCAATCACGCCTAAGTCAAGATCAATAATGAAATTCTGCATATCCGTGACATAGCGCTGCCCATTTTTTTCACGAAATGACGGTTTATAGCCTGCATGTTCAAAACGATGGAAAAGCTGTTCTGCTCCGTATTGTACGACTTCTACAGGCAATTTGAAAGTACCTAATTTACCAACCATTTTACTTTCATCAACTACCCAAATGTAGGTTTTGGTCGGAGTTGCGACAACTTTTTCCATAAGCAGAGCGCCGCCACCGCCTTTGATGCCATTGAAGTCAGTATCCACCTCATCAGCTCCGTCAACGGTCACGTCTACTTCATCTACTTCATCAATTGATTTCAAAGGAATACCTAAACGCCGAGCTTGTTCACTCGTTGTGCTTGAAGTTGTAACTGCTGTTATTTTCAGTCCTTCTTCCTTGATACGCCGTCCAACTTCTTCCACAAAATAATAGGCAGTCGAACCCGTTCCTAAACCAACTATCATACCGTCTTTTACATATTCTGCAGCTTTGATTCCTGCCATTTTTTTGAGGTTTTCCATTTTTGCTCCTTTATTCAATCTGCTTCTAGTATACCATGATTTGCCAACTTTAGCACCCAAAAAATGAAACTACTTTCTTTTTAAATGATCCCTTTTTTACAAACATTCTAAAATCTGAATATTCTATTTTTCTTGATTATAAAACACCAAAAATTCCAGATTTTCTTTGCTATAATTTGATATATCAAGCGAATAAACGAATGATATTTGAAGCTTTCTTAAAATTTATTTTATTGTATTAAAAAGAGATGATGAATTTATTTGAGCAAAAACAGCATGTAAAAATCTTGCGACGAACTTTGTTTTGCGTTACAATGAATATAGATTGCATAAACACATTATAAGGATTAAATTGATGATAACCAAAGAATTTGATACGATTGCTGCCATTTCCACTCCTCTTGGTGAAGGAGCTATCGGCATTGTTAGACTGAGCGGGACGAATAGCTTTGCCATTGCTCAAAAAATCTTCAAAGGAAAAGATTTAAGTACGGTTGCCAGTCACACACTAAATTATGGGCATATTATTGACCCAGAAAAAAACGAAATTTTAGATGAAGTTATGATTGGAGCTATGCGTTCTCCTAAAACCTTCACACGTGAAGACGTGATTGAGATTAACACCCACGGAGGGATTGCTGTGACCAACGAAATTCTCCAATTAGCCATTCGAGAAGGAGCTAGAATGGCAGAACCTGGTGAATTTACCAAACGCGCTTTTCTCAATGGACGTGTGGATTTGACGCAAGCAGAGGCTATTATGGACATTATTCGAGCAAAAACGGACAAAGCCATGAATATCGCCGTCAAACAACTGGACGGCTCTCTATCTGATCTCATTAACAACACACGTCAGGAAATTCTTAACACACTAGCTCAAGTTGAGGTCAATATTGACTATCCAGAATATGATGACGTTGAGGAAATGACTACCAAATTGTTGCGTGAAAAAACAGCTGAATTTGAAAAACTGCTGACTCAACTTTTAAAAACAGCTCGCCGCGGTAAGATTCTACGCGAAGGAATTTCGACTGCCATTATTGGTCGCCCAAACGTTGGCAAATCTAGTCTCCTTAACAACCTGCTCCGTGAGGACAAGGCTATTGTGACAGATATTGCCGGAACCACTCGCGATGTCATTGAAGAATATGTCAACATCAACGGAGTGCCACTTAAGTTGATTGATACTGCGGGTATTCGTGATACAGATGATATTGTAGAACAAATCGGAGTAGAGCGTTCCAAAAAAGCGCTCCAAGACGCTGACCTTGTGCTTCTTGTGTTAAATGCTAGCGAGCCATTGACAGAACAAGACCGCAAACTTCTAGAAATCAGTCAAGACACCAACCGTATCTTGCTACTCAATAAAACTGACTTAGAAGAAAAGATTGAAGTTGACCAGCTTCCCGATAACTTTATCAAGATTTCTGTTCTTCAAAATCAAAATATTGATAAAATCGAAGAACGAATCAACCAACTTTTCTTTAAAAATGCAGGCATTGTAGAACAAGACGCTACTTATCTCTCTAACGCTCGCCATATTTCTCTGATTGAAAAAGCTGTCGAAAGTCTCCAAGCTGTCAATGAGGGACTGGATTTAGGAATGCCTGTTGACTTAGTGCAAGTAGATTTGACTCGGACGTGGGAAATCCTGGGTGAAATAACAGGTGACGCCGCTCCTGATGAACTCATTAGCCAACTTTTCAGCCAATTTTGTTTGGGAAAATAATAGTAAACAAATTCGAACAAAAACAAGTAAGCTCTATGATTTCTATAGGAATAACCTTAGAAATCATAGAGCTTCTTACTTTTCATCAAAAAGAGAATAAGACAGAACTAAAAATTTTAAATGTTTAGTTCGTAGTTTTAACCTTTCATTACTAAACCGATAAAATGGCAGAAACTTCATTCTCATAGAGCAGACACAATATTATGCTCTGATTGTCATGAATGGAGAACCTTCTGTATTGTCAGTTGGCTCCAAACTCCGTACTCTAAATAAATAATCTACTGAATAATAGCCATTATTATTAGCATTATACGGATACATTACGTAAGTCATTCCGTTGTTATAGCCCCTCATGACTAGCTCATGCGTAACAGGATAATTTGCAAATACACTAGTTCCTACTGCACCAAGCACATGGTGTCCCATAGCAAGCGCTTCTCGCACAGCTGCGGTTGAACCTAAAACATCCGTTTTCAACCCCCAATGTCGAGCTGCTAATACAATACCATGGATCGTTGTGCCGTAGCTTCTCTTATTGAATTCATTCGTAGAATGATAGAGATAATCTGCCACAGTCGTTGGTAAAACAGTCTGTCCTGTAATACCAGAAATTGCCATAGCGACCGTTGTTGGAACGCAGCCCGTTGCAGCAAATGTGTAGCCTCCATAAGTTCGTCCTGCCCAACGACCATCACGTTAAGAAAAATATGGTGTCGGATAAGACGTTTTAGAAACTTATACTGTGGTGCCCGCCACTCCAACGATTTTACCATTGTTTTGAATGTAATACAAATGAACATTGTATTTGCCGGTTGAGTTCTTATGGTCACTCGCTTTGACAGTTATCTTATAGGTACCATCAGCTCGTTTTGCAGCAGTATACCAAATGATGTCATCTTGACCATTTACACTAGACCACGTTGGCAGCTTCACTTCACGAACACCATTAGGGCTGGAAACATTAGACACTACCACGTCAAATGTTCCTGTTTTAGAATTATTATTTTGGATCGTGATTTTTCCAGTTGGTTTAAGGTTTTCCCCAGAAATTGTCACATTGGTTGATGTACCGCCTACTCCAATCAATGTTCCATTGTTTTGAACATAGTACAAATGAATATAGTACAAACCGGCTGAATTCTTATGATCACTTGCTTTAATGAATGCCTTATAAGTTCCATTGGCCTGTCTAGTAGCAGTGTACCAGATAATATCGTCCTGACCATTGACATTAGACCAGGTCGGTAATTTCACTTCACGGACACCATCTGGATTAGAAACGTTGGAGACAATTACTTCAAAAGTTCCTTTATTAACGTCTTTATTTTGAATTGTTAATGTACCTTTTGGACGTGCAATTGAAACTTCTGTCGTTGTGCCACCAATCCCAACGATTTTACCATTTCCTTGGATATAGTAAAGATGAATATGGTACAAACCTGTGCTTCTTTTATGGTCACTCGCTTTGACAGTTGCTTTGTAAGTCCCATTGGCCTGTCTAGTAGCGGTATACCAGATAATATCATCCTGACCATTGACATTAGACCAGGTCGGTACTTTCACTTCACGAACGCCGTAAGGGCTAGAAACACCTGAGACAATCACATCAAAGGTTCCTGTATTAGGATTATTATTCGCAATTGTAAGATTGCCTTTTGCTCTTGCTAAAGATACATTTACTTGTGTTCCTGCTACTCCAACGATTTCGCCATTGCCTTGGATATAATACAGATGAACATTATATAGACCTGTTGAATATTTGTGATCACTTACCTTGACGGTCGTCTTATACGTTCCATCGGCTTGTTTTTTAGCAGTATACCAGATAATGTCGTCTTGACCATCTACATTAGACCAAGTCGGTAATTTCACTTCACGAACACCATCTGGACTGGAAACACCTGAGACAATCACATCAAAGGTTCCTGCGTCAGGATTGTTATTCGCGATAGTCAAAGTACCTTTAGGATGCGCAATCGAAACTGTTGTCGTTGTCCCTGTTACTCCTACCAACTGATTATTTTCTTGGATATAATATACATGAATATTATACTCTCCAGTTGATTTTTTATGATCAGTCGCTTTAACTGTTACTTTGTAAGTTCCATTGGCTTGTTTCTTAGCAGTATACCAGATAATATCATCTTGACCACCGATGCTGGACCAAGTTGGAACTTTCACTTCACGAACGCCATAAGGACTAGAAACATTGGAAATAAGGACATCAAAAGTTCCTGTGTCAGGATTATTATTAGCAATAGTCACTTTTCCTTGAGGTCGTCCAAATGAAAGCTCGGTAGTTGTTCCACCTACGCCAACCAATTTCCCATTATTTTGAATGTAATAAAGGTGAATGTGATAGAGTCCTGTAGAAAATTTGTGATCTACTGCTCTTACTGTTACTTTATAGGTTCCATCAGCCTGTTTAGCAGCTGTATACCAAATAATGTCATCTTGACCATTGACATTAGACCAGGTCGGTACTTTCA